>JAWOIH010000043.1:0-4940 GCA_046484725.1 Candidatus Desulfacyla sp.
ATCTCATTCGATTATGAACAGGAACTCCAAACTATTCTGAATAGAAGGAAAGTCGGCTATTTGGAATGGGGAACCACTGACCGTGCCGGGAAATACTATTGCCGGGTCAATGTTGATGGAGAGAGTGTGTTTTGCCACAGCTCTCAATTTATTGAGGCGGTTGATGAAAGTTCCCTATATGAAGGCTGCCCTGTTTATCTGGATGTTTTTACCAATGAAAAAGGCCCTTCCGGGTCGAATATATCATTTTCTGAGAGCTTACCCTCACGGCTCGAAGAGAAGATACAGGATACCATTAATCGGAAGATGTCCAGAACGCTGGAGTTTGTTGAAAAAGGTATTTTTAGCCTCCGATTTCCAGCATTAACCATCTGGAATCACGGCCACTCCCTTTCGGAGCCGGATGTTCCTGACCATTTTAGGAACGCGATATTGGAAGGGACACAAAAGAGCCTTTCATCTTTGACCTTGGGGGCGGTACCACGGAGTTCCTGCGAAATATGCGCGGGGAGGCAACGGGAGTGTCCCTGGCCCTCGGTTCGGCCGTCTTGACAAACAGATTCATCCGATCCGACCCCCCGGCCGCGGGGGATCTGGACGCTATATCGATAGAGGTCGAACAGTGCCTTGGACCTGTGGCCTCACACATCGCCGGGGTCCCTCTGGTCGTGGGAACCGGGGGGAGCGTCACCACCCTTGCGGCCATGGTTAACGGGATTGCCGGGAAGGACATCCGGCCGGAAAGGGTGAATGGATTGACGGTGACCCTCTCTCAGTTGGAGAGATGCCTCGCACAGATGAAAAGCCTGAGGACTGCGGAGCGGGTGGCGCGTCTCGGATTGGATCCGGGCCGTGCTGATGTGATCGTGGCCGGAGCCCTTGTGATCATGGGGATCCTGCGCTTCCTGGGGATATCCGAGCTGACGGCCAGCATGTCCGACCTGTTGGAAGGGCTCTTGATTGACCCTTGACGGTTGAGGGTTGACCCTTGACGATTGGATGCCATGCGGACGCGTCCGACGCCTTGATTGAATGGGACATTTTGCGGTCTTTACGCATTACGGTAACCATCGTCCCACTCTTCCAACCTGGGGTGAAGCCCCCAGTTTCTTGACGAATAAAAACACTCAACGGGATCCAAAAGGAGCACGACATGAGCAAAAAGGATATTCGGTTCGGCTATACATTCGATGATTTAATCCTGGTTCCGGCACGCTCTTCGGTGTTGCCGGCCGAGGTGGAGGTCAAGACGCGATTGTCGCGCAATATCTCCCTGAATATCCCCATCGTCAGCGCGGCAATGGATACGGTAACGGAGTCTCAAACCGCCATTACCATCGCCCGGCAGGGGGGTATCGGGTTTATCCACAAGAATATGAGCATCGAGCGACAGGCCCTTGAAGTTGAAAAGGTGAAGAAATCAGAGAGCGGCATGATTGTCGACCCCATTACCATCGAGCCCGAGCGGAAGATCCAGGATGTCATCGACATCATGAGCAAGTACAAGATTTCAGGGGTGCCGGTCGTGAAAGGGGAGAACCTGGTCGGCATTATCACCAACAGGGACCTGAGATTTGAGACCAACCTGGACCAGTCGGTTGAATCGGTCATGACAAAGGAGAACCTTGTCACGGCCAAAGTCGGCATTACCTTGGAGGAATCCAAGGCGATTCTTCACGAGCGGCGGATCGAAAAACTCCTGGTGGTTGACGACAACGGCAAGCTGGAAGGCTTGATTACCATAAAGGATATCGAGAAGATCAAAAAGTACCCCCATGCCTGCAAGGATGATCTCGGCCGTCTGAGGGTGGGGGCCGCGGTGGGCGTTGGGCCCGATATGGAAGCGCGGATTGAGGGTCTTAGAAAGGCCTCGGCGGATGTGGTGGTCATCGACACGGCCCACGGTCATTCGGAAATGGTGCTCAGGGCCGTGGAAACGGCCAGGAGCACCTTCCCAGGTCTGGAGTTGATTGCGGGAAATGTGGCCACGGCCAGGGGGGCCCAGGCCCTTATCGATGCGGGGGCGGACGGCGTCAAGGTGGGGGTAGGCCCCGGTTCCATCTGCACCACCCGGGTGGTGGCGGGGGTGGGCGTTCCTCAGATGACGGCCATTATGGACTGCGCCCGCCAGGCCGGAAAATCGGGAATCCCCGTGATGGCGGATGGGGGCATCAAATTCTCGGGCGATATCACCAAGGCCATGGCCGGAGGGGCCTCCTCGGTCATGATCGGGGGCCTCTTCGCAGGGACGGAGGAAAGCCCTGGAGAGACCATCCTCTTTCAGGGGCGCACCTACAAGGTATATCGGGGAATGGGCTCCCTGGAGGCCATGAGAGAAGGGAGCCGGGACCGGTATTTTCAGGAGCAGGTGGAGATAGACAAGAAACTGGTCCCGGAGGGGATTGTGGGGAGGGTCCCCTATCGGGGGCTTTTAGCGGATACCATCTACCAGCTGGTGGGCGGGCTCAAGGCGGGCATGGGGTATCTGGGGTGCAGCACCATTGCGGAACTCCAGAGAGAACCGGAGTTCATCCAGATCACGGCCGCCGGACTTCACGAGAGCCACGTTCACGATGTGATTATTACGAAGGAAGCCCCCAACTACCGGATGGAATAGATCTGGTTGCTGGATACTGGATGCTGGATGATGGAGTTTGTTGAGTTTATTGAGTTCATTGGGTTTGTTGGGTTGAGGGCACGGCGACGTGCGGGTGCACTTTGCCGGATAACCGATAATCCCGCGTACCGCGGGATCTACGCTTCGCTCCGGCTGATAAAGGCTTTGAGCTTTCAGCTTTGAGCTTTGTGCTGTTAAAACTTTAACTCACTTTAGGTACTTTTATGACAACCGACCTGTACACCCAGAAGATACTCATCCTGGACTTCGGCTCCCAGTACACCCAGCTCATTGCGAGACGGGTCCGGGAGGCCAAGGTCTACTGCGAGATCCATCCCTTCAACATGCCCCTTGAAGCGATACAGGGTTTTTCTCCAAAGGGGATCATCCTGTCCGGGGGGCCGGCCAGTATCTACGATGATGGCGCCCCTTTTGCCGATGGAAGGATACTCGAACTGAACATCCCCATCCTGGGGATATGCTACGGCATGCAGTACCTCACCCACATTCTGGGAGGGGACGTGGGAAGGTCGGGCGACCGCGAGTATGGCCATGCAACTCTCTCCATTGAAGACAGCGGCGATCTCTTCCACGGGCTTGGGAAGGAGGAGGGCCGGACGGTCTGGATGAGCCACGGGGACCGCATCGATCGGATGCCTCAGGGATTTTCGGTCCTTGCACGGAGTAAAAACAGTCCCGTGGCGGCCATGGCCGACGCGGCAAGGCGGCTGTTCGGGGTTCAGTTCCATCCTGAGGTGGCCCATACCCCGGAGGGATCCAGGATTTTGAGGAATTTTCTCTTCAGGATCTGCGGGTGCCAGCCCTCGTGGGATATGGCCTCCTTTGTTCAGGAAACCGTCGGCCTACTGAGAGAGAAGATCGGCCCAGGGCGGGTGATCTGCGGTCTGTCAGGGGGCGTGGATTCATCCGTTACCGCGGTCCTCCTTCACCGGGCCATCGGGGACCAGCTCAGCTGCATCCTGGTGGACAACGGCCTCATGAGAAGGGACGAGGCCCGCGAGGTCATGGAACTCTTCCAGGAGCATTATGGGATGGACCTCCGTTTGGTGGACGCCTCCGATCACTTTCTGAGCCATTTAAAGGGGATTGTCGATCCGGAAGAAAAGCGAAAGATCATCGGGAGGGAATTCATCGCGATTTTTGAAACAAAGGCCAAGGAACTGGGGGAGGCCCGATATCTGGCCCAGGGAACCCTCTACCCGGATGTGATTGAAAGCGTCTCCTTCAAAGGACCTTCCGCCACCATCAAGAGCCACCACAATGTGGGGGGCCTGCCCGATGTGATGAATCTGGATCTGATCGAACCGCTCAGGGAACTCTTTAAGGATGAGGTCCGTCAGGTGGGCACGGAATTGGGGCTCCCGAGGGACCTCATTATGCGGCAGCCCTTTCCGGGACCGGGCCTTGCCGTGAGGATCCTGGGCGAGATCGACCGGGAGCGGCTCGAAATACTGAGGGCCGCGGATGCCATTGTGATCGAGGAGATCCGAATGGCGGGGCTCTACGAAAAGGTGTGGCAGTCCTTTGCCGTCCTCCTTCCGATCCGTACGGTGGGCGTCATGGGCGATGAAAGGACCTATGAGAACGTGATCGCCGTCCGTGTGGTGGACAGCCTGGACGCCATGACCGCAGACTGGTCAAAGATCCCCTACCAGGTCATGGGCCGGATCTCCAACCGGATCATCAACAGCGTCAAGGGCGTCAACCGGGTGGTCTACGACATCTCCTCCAAACCCCCCAGCACCATTGAATGGGAATAGGGGATGGGAAACCGCACATGTTTCGGCTGAACGATTTAATCCTCGTCATCGTCATCTTTTCCTCCATGCTGGCCGGGATACTCCTCCCTGACTGGGCCTCCTTTTTCAGGCCCTTTCCGATCTATCTGATGATGCTCCTCCTCTTCCTGAGCTTTCTGTCCATCAGCATCCGCGACATTCGGGATGTGGTGCGTGACCGGGCCCCCACCCTGGTGTGGCTCTCCTTTTTAAAACTGATCCTGGTCCCTCTGGTGGTCTATCTGGCCTTCAAGGCGGTCTATCCCCCCTATGCCACGGCCGCCCTCTTGATCACAGGGATATCCACCGGTGTGGTGGCGCCGTTCATATCGACCCTCGTCAATGGCAACGCCCACCTCGTGCTGGTGGTGGTGGTCATCTCCTCTCTTCTGGTCCCCTTTACGCTCCCGGCCCTGGTCAAGGTGCTGTTGGGACAGAGCGTGGAGATCTCGCTCGCGGCCATGACGCAGACCCTCTGTGTGGTCATTTTTATCCCTATCCTGGCCGTGGAGATACTAAAACGC
>JAWOIH010000348.1:0-14665 GCA_046484725.1 Candidatus Desulfacyla sp.
CCCAATTAATGGGTACTGAACACCCCTAGATTACCCATTTAATGAGAGAAGCATGGGGACGTTCTAAAGTTTTTAAGTTTCTCCTTTTGATCATGCCGTCCAGTGTGGGACCTGCGGGACGTCCATATAATCTAAATAAGTATATGAAATGTTGGAGGTTATGTTGCGAGTCTGATTATGTTGGCGCGTAATGGGGGAGGCCGGTACTTTTGTTGCGTTTTGCCAGCGCCTTATTCTCCAAAGTTTGATATCACGGGTTCATCCGGATGTTGTCTCAGACATGCCCATTTTAGAAAGCTGAGGGGGTCTTTAACGACTTATCGCTTATGAAAAACTGAAGAATGGAGACGCCTTAAGGTTGTTAGGTTTTTCGAGTGGGATCGAGGCGAAATAGGGGGCTGACAATTCCTTCACATACTTGCAGTTGCGTGCATGCCCGCAGAGCTGGGACTGGTCAATGGGGAGAGCTTGGCGGCAGGTATCCGCTGCGTGGATAAGAATAGAGGAAACGTGGTATATTCAATCCAAATGGAGGGCACCGGCCTTGCCATAACCCAGAACGAATGGTTCAAGGTCCAGCGGTTCAAGGAGGCCCATGATCGGTATGCTGTCATGAATGCCGCCACCAGTCCCCACTCTTATCTGGTGAAAAGTCCGGCCGAAACCTGGCGCCGGAAGAGGGCAGAGGTGGTGCGGTATGTGGTACAATCTGAAGAAATCAGAACTAACGGGGCGAAAACAGCATGAAAAAACGCGACGATCTGATGAGCGCATGAAACGGCATGATGGTTTGAGGTTAAGAGAATAGAAGGAGGATACCATGGAAGCAGTTGAAACGAAAATCCGGCAACTACCACCTCATATGCAGGCTGAAGTGCTGGATTTTATCGATTTTCTTCTCGTAAAGGCAAAGTCAAAGGGCAAAAAGAGGCCGAAACTGGACTGGATTGGGGGGCTGAAGCAGTATCGCGATCAATACTCTGCCCTGGAACTTCAGGAAATGGCTTCGAAGTGGAGGGACTGATGTATTTAGCCGATACGAATATCTTTCTGGAAGCCCTGCTGGACCAGAAAAAGGCGCAAACTGTTCGCCTTTTTCTTGAAAGAACAGATCCCGCAGACATCTTTATGACCGATCTAGCGCTTCACTCCATTGGCATTATCCTTTTCAGACTGAAGGCGCATTCCCTCTTTGTTGCGTTTCTGGAGGACATGGTGATCGGCGGAATCGGCCTTCTTTCCCTGAGCCCTGACGATGTGAAGGGTGTGGCCGAGGTCGCTCAGAAATTCGGACTCGATTTTGACGATGCTTATCAGTATCGGGCGGCGGATCTGAATGATTTGGAAATCATCAGTTTTGACAGGGACTTTGACAGGACCGAGAGGGGCCGAAAAGAGCCGCAGGAGGTGATCCGTTGAAGCGTTTCATCGAGGAGAGTTTTCCGGTCAAGGAAGTCAGCGTGGAATCGGCCAGGGAAAAGACGGAGGTTTCCAGGATTGAATGAACGAAAAGAATGAATGCATACCGGACGCGGCGGTCTTGCTTAAACTGGCCAGGATGCGGATGCCGTTCGGCAAATATAAGGAGCGGCGGTTGATCGACCTCCCTGAGCCTTATATGGTTTGGTTTGCCCGGAAAGGATTTCCGGCCGGACAACTGGGGGATATGTTGCGCATGGTTTATGAGATCAAAATTAACGGTCTGGAATATCTTTTTGAGCCGTTGCGGAATCAATAAATGTTTTATAGTTTAAAAGAATCATCTTAAGAATCCGGATCGGACCGGGCCAACCGGTGGAGACCCTGAAAGTTCCACGACAAAGGAGAAACCACAATGAAACGCGTCAAGATAATGATGGGTGCCGGCTGCATGATGATGGCCACCCTTGTTTCGTGGGCAGTGGCCGCGGATATGACGGATATCCCCTTGCCCACGCTCCGCATGATCGGAGGAAAACCTCTCATGGAGGCATTAAAGGAAAGACACTCAACCCGCGCCTTCAGCACAAAGACGCTGCCGGTTCAGGTGGTGGCCGATCTCCTGTGGGCGGGATTCGGGGTCAACCGGCCGGAATCCGGGAAGCGCACAGCACCCTCGGCCAGGAACTGGCAGGAGGTAAGTGTCTATGCGATTTTTAAGGAGGGGGCATACCGCTATGATGCTGCGGCCAACCGCCTGAGCGCGGTCGCAACAGGGGATTTGCGAAAGCTGACAGGTACCCAGGGGTTCGTGACCACGGCTCCGCTCAACCTGGTATACGTGTCGGATATCACCCGAATGCAAGGCGCCGCACCCGAGCATCGGGTGTTGTATTCGGGTGCAGACGTTGGCTTTATCAGCCAGAATGTCTATCTGTTCTGTGCATCGGAAGGACTGGCCACGGTGGTAAGGGGATCGATAGACCGTGACGCCCTTGCCAAAGCGCTGAATCTTCCCGAACATAAACAGGTCATCCTTTCTCAGACCGTGGGATATCCGGCGACCGAAGCCAGATAGAATGTCTGCCGGGAAAGGGAGGGAATGTGCCGGGCAAGGGGTTATCCGGAACTTACCATCCCAGCCCTGACTGCCGCTCGATCTTCTGTTTGAGGGCGTTTTTCAGGACCGATTCCGTCCCATGAATGATGATCCGCTTCCTGGCCCGGGTGACCACTGTATAGACGATCTCCCGGGTCAGGAGCCGGTGGGTGTCATCCTGCGGGAGCACCAGGAGTACATCGTCGAACTCCGAGCCCTGACTCTTATGAACCGTCATGGAAAAGGCCAGTTCCCATTCTGTAATGGGGGACGCCGGTACTTTTGTTACGTTTTGGCAGGGCCCTCTTTTTTGTTCCGACTTTGGATATCATTGGCGCACTCCTTCAGCAGCCGGATCATCAGACAGCTCGTAAATACTGGAATAAGCTCAAGGAACGACTCAGAAAGGAAGGCAGTGAGTCGGTGACAAATTGTCACCGACTGAAACTCGAGGCCGCTGACGGGAAGAAATATCTGACCGACGTCGCAAGCCCAGAGACAATGTTAAGGTTGATTCAATCTGTTCCCAGTCCTAAAGCTGAACCTATAAAACTCTGGCTGGCAAAAGTGGGCTATGAGCGCATTCACCGTCTCCCCCGACCTTCACATCCAGGTATCCGACCGAGCACACGGGACCCACGGCTTCAACGAATGGCTGGGCGGCTTTCATGGAAAAACCCTGGCCCCCCCACAGCGGCCAACCTACTATCCCGAGCCTATCTTCGTGGCCCGGTATGTCCGGGAGGTGTTTCAGGGGGAGGCGAGGTATGGGGATACACCTTCGCCACGCTGTGCATTCATTTTTCTTGCAGTTCCGTCCTCTATCGATTACACTTGACTTATGTTGACCATAAAGCGCCTGCCTGAATTTGATGATTGGATTGGCCGTCTCCGTGATCGTCAAACCCGGTTACGATTGTTGCGGCGGTTGGAAAAGGCCCAACGCGGACTGTTGGGTGATGTGGCTCCGGTAGGAGGCGGGGTTTATGAGATGCGAGAATTCTTTGGTCCCGGATGGCGCATGTATTACAAGCAGTTCAATGAAGCAACGATCATAATGCTTGGCGGTGGCGATAAAAGCAGCCAGGGAGTTGATATCGAAGCTGCCAAGGTACTGGCAGACACTATTGAGGAATAGAGGATCATGACCAAGAAATATAAAGTTGAGAGATTACCCGAATTCGATATGGCGCAATACCTCAAAAGCGATGCGGATATTGCGGAATATCTTCGGCAGGTGCTGGAGGACGGCGACCCCGGCGAACTGGCCGCAGCGTTGGGGCACATTGCCAAGGCCCGCGGCATGACAGAAATTGCCAAGGCCAGTGGCATAAAGCGCGAAGCTCTTTACAAGGCACTACGGCCGAACAGCAAGCCCCGGTTCGACACCATTCAACGGGTCTGCAAAGCTTTAGGAGTAAAACTCACGGCCGAAGCCGTACATGGGTAACGTAGTTCAACAGGGGACATCCGTAGTTTCTTTGTTGACGGTTGCTGGAATAACAACAGGTTGCCATGCGGTCAGACCGTACCCACGGCACTCACGGCTTCACCGAGGGGCTGGGCGTGGCACATAGGGACGGGTATGATGTTATGCGTTACCGAGTTGCCGATGATCCATTGGACGATGATCAGGGATTTTCCGCATTATGCACTTTTTGACAACAGGTACGGGGAAGGATTGGTCCACCAATGGCAGGAACCAGGTAAGGTGAGGATTGTTTTGGAGTGAACATGGACGCAAACGGACTTTCTCGCGTAATGCCGGAGGGTATCGATCTATTTGATCGCGTCGTTTCTATTCTTGAACAGGCGCGGGCCAATGTTGTTCGGTTTGTCAACAACAATATGGTCATCGCCTATTGGCTCATCGGGCGGGAAATTGTTCAGGAGATTCAGGGCGGAGGTGACCGTGCCGAATACGGCAAACAGGTGATTGAACAGCTTTCCGCAAAATTGACTGGGAAGTACGGCCGCGGATTCTCCACAACCAACCTTCGCTACATCCGAACTTTTTATTTGGTCTATTCCGATCGTGTCCCCGAGATTCGCCACATCGGATGTGGCGAATTCAAATCCTCCGGAAAACGCCACAACCAAAGTGGCGTTTTGGATGACATGACGCTGGCTGTCGAACAAGCCGACGCCGCGATGGGATTCTCGCACAATTTGGGCTGGTCGCATTATCGAACCTTGATGAACGTTGAAAATAAAAAAATAAAAATGAGCGCCTTTTTTATGAAATCGAAGCCGAGCATGAAGGATGGGATGTTAACCATCTCAAGCGCCAGGTGCATACTTTCCTATTTGCGCGGCTTCTGAAAAGCCAAGATAAAGAAGGTGTCATGGCGCTGACCCGGGAAGGACACACCGTGAAAACAGCTGCCGACACAATCAAAAATCCCTATATCCTCGACTTTCTTGGCTTGCCGGATTCCGATGTTCTGCATGAATCCGAAATCGAAAAGACGATTATTGACAATATTCAGTCGTTCCTCCTTGAACTGGGCAAAGGGTTTGCTTTTGTCGGTCGCCAGAAACGATTGCAGTTTGACGAAAATTTTTTCTATATAGATCTGGTTTTCTATAATTGCATCTTGAAATTCTATCTGTTGATCGATCTTAAGATCGGCGAGTTGACGCATCAGGATGTCGGACAAGTGGACAGCTATGTCCGGATGTTCGATGATAAGTACCTGACCGAAGGCGACAACCCGACCATCGGCCTTATTCTCTGCGCCAAGAAAAACGAAACCATTGTTCGATACTCAGTACTCAACAACAGCAAACAGATATTCGCTTCCAAATACATGCTCTATCTGCCGACCGAAGAAGAACTCCGGCGGGAACTGGAGCGGGAACGACAGTTGATAGAAGAGAGAATGGTGCCTGATGGGGACAATCCTTAAAGGGTAAAATGCGGCGCTCTTTATGTGAGGGAATGCGGCCGCCCTTTACATGTTTACCACATGCAGGCCCGCAGAGCTGTGGCTGGTCAGTGGGGAGAGCTTGGCGGCAGGTGGATGTGGTGAGCTACAGGGATAGAATGAACCATTTTCTCAGGAGCAGGATAGAAAGAGAGGCTATCTATGTACGACTGGGTGCCCGGTG
Organism: Candidatus Desulfacyla sp.; assembly: GCA_046484725.1. GTDB lineage: Bacteria > Desulfobacterota > DSM-4660 > Desulfatiglandales > Desulfatiglandaceae > AUK324. The sequence goes on from JAWOIH010000348.1 coordinate 5,630, forward strand.
GAACAACGTTCACCTCACCATCGCCCGGAAAAGACGTCTTAACATGGATACATAGGATGGACAGGATTAGGCCTTATCCTGTATATCCATGTTCATTGAATTGAAATTGACACACTTAGCGCGGCTCACTTATAGTATAGGAGAATCTCATGTGAGGAGGGATTGGTGATGCGTCAGATGGATCGAATTGAGCTTAATCCAAGAGTCTGCAATGGGAAACCGGCGATAAAGGGAACGCGTATTCCCGTTTCCGTCATTCTGGGTCAGATTGCGGAAGATGGGACCTGGAACGGTCTACTTGACGGCTATCCCGAATTGACGAAGGAGGACATTCAGGCAGCCTTGAGCTATGCCGGGGCCTCTCTCGACCACTCAGAGGTCAGAGCAGCCTATGCCTGAACCTCTCAGACTACATCTGGATCAAATGCTGCGATTGGATGTGGCGCAGGCCTTGCGGGACGAAGGCCATGATATTATCCGTGCTTCTGAGGTTGGTCAGGCACGGGCCGATGATGCTGAGATTCTGGAACGCGCCATTTCGGAAGATCGAATTCTAGGCACCCTGGATGAACATTTTGGTGATTGGGTCGTCCTCCCCCTGAGCAAACATCCGAGTGTCATCCGTTTGAAAATAGATCCCACCACCTCGAAAAATGCCATTGCTCTTCTCATCCCGTTCTTGCGGATGAATTCCTCTGATCAATTCAGAGATCATCTGATCATTGTTTCGCCAAAACGAACCAAGTGGATTTTAACGGCTTGACATTAAGCTGCAATTGCGTGGCTGGGAGAAGAATGAGACGTTTTCAACTTGTAAACTTGTCATGTGACCAGGATGGTTGACGCAGGTGCTTTTGGTATGTTTTGCCAGCGCCTTATTCTCCAGAATTGAATCAAAAAGGAAAGAGGCGGAGGCAGGGCTATGTGACCTTCTGCGTCAGCAAGGAGCGCAAGCCGGCCCTGGCTCAAACACAATGCCCATCTTGTTAAAGACGCCAAAGCCGAAACCGGGTGGCGTGTCCAACTAGGCCGACGCCTGTCGACAGGCTGGGCAACCCTTCCTTTTTGATGACCGCTTTAAGACCACAAATGGCCGTCTTGTGGCCAAGGATGCCCCCATTGCTCCTCCTGGCCCCGATTTCCGTTCACACGAAAACTGCAAACCCTGGCATCAACACAATTGACTATACCGATGCGGCATGTCATATATGTTCGGAAAATTTCTGCCGTCTTTCTGAAACAACCGGCTGTTTTTGTCCTGAAAGGAGGATTCCATGACGCACGCATCCGAACTGGCCCTTCAAAGCCTGAGGGACCTGTCCACGCTCAAGTGGTATGTCATCCCCCTGTTGGCCGTTGTGTTTTACATCTACGCGCGGGAAATCAAGGCGGCACGGTCATCGGGCAACTGGGATGCGGTCTATGCCGGGCTGACCCTGTTCGGCATGGACTTCATCAATGAAACCTGGAACGGCTGGGTGCTTCATTTTACCCAACACTCCGCCTGCTGGACCGTGCCCGGCGAGACGGCCCTCCGGACCATGGTGGGCTGGAACATTGAGATCATGTTCATGTTCGCCATTGCCGGCATCATCTATTATCACACCCTGTCGGAGGACCCGGCCGACAAGATCTTAGGAATCCCCAATCGATGGTTCTGGGCCATCGGCTATGCCGCGTTCTGTGTGTTTGTGGAATGCGCGCTCAACAAGGGAGGACTCCTGGTCTGGGAATACCCCTGGTGGAACCGGAGCTTCGGGGGGATCTGGCTGATCTTCTTCTTCGGCTACTTCCACTTCTACCTGGCCACCATTCTGGTCTTATCCCTCCGTTCCCACAGGGCCAGGATAGCTGTTGTGGCCTCCCTGTACCTTGCGGCCGCCATGGCCAATGTCATCTGCCTTGGATTCCTGGGCTGGGTCTATTGAGGGGGGTGGATATATTAGTGCCTTATCCCCTGGTTTCCTGTCACAAAAAACAAGAAAAGCTCTTTGTAATTCGGTACGCCCATTTCATTGACTCACACGGAGACACAAAGACACAGAGAAAAACAAAAATAATTCATTTTAAAGCCCTAAAATAAAACCCCTTTGTGGCTTCGTGGCTTTGTGTGTGAGATATTTTGGTTGCGGGCATCCGCTTTAGGCGTTGATGCGTAAGAAGGCGATGGATTTGAGACGAAGGTCCGATTTCGGAAAAAGTGAAACAATCTTTCCATGATTGAAAGTTTCTTTCGGCCATAGACTTGTCATACCACAAGAACTTTTCAGTTTATTCCGGATAATCTCACTAAATTTCAAGCAGTTGGAAAATCACCTCGTTTCAGGGAAGGCCTTTGTATTCTTGGCATGCACCTTGCGGCTGTAAGGATTGCCAAAATAGGGCGTGAGCCGGGTAAGAAAGGAGGTGACCGTGAGAAGGCAACGCCTTTGACCGGGTGGGGGTGAACCGCTCCATGTGTATGGAGGCAGGTCTGCACACGTCCGTGCAGAGCCCCTGGTGACCCTGAGTGTTCCATCATTAAAATTGGAAAAAGGAGATCAGCATGACAAGAAAGAAATGGACCACCGGAGCTTTTATCATTTCCCTGTCGCTTCTGTTTGTTGCCGGCGCGATCGCGGCCGAGGCACCGCCGATCAAGATCGGCGCCATGTTTATCTGTTCCGGCAAGGTGGGCGGTTACGGCAAGCACGCCGAGCAGGCCATTAAACTGGCGGTTGACGAGATCAACGCCAGCGGCGGCATCCTGGGCAGAAAACTGGAGGCCACTGTCAAAGACACCCAGCTCAAGAAGGATGTGATGCTGGAAATCGCCAAGAAGTTCGTGAATGAGGATAAGGTGGACTTTCTTATGGGACCCACGTCCAGCGGCCTGGCCCTGGCCCTCACCGAATTCGCGAAAGAAAACAAAAAGATCCTCATTGCCACCCAGGCGGCGGACGATGCCCTGACCGGGGCCAGGCTCCATCCCTATATATACAGCACCCTCAGCAATGCCATGATGCACGCCCGTTCAGGGGCCTATCTTCTGGCCTCAAAACCCTACAAACGGTACATGTGCATCGGGCCGGACTACTCTTACGGCCACTCTTCCTGGGAGATGTTCAAGACCAAGCTCAAGGAGCTGAGGCCCGACGTGGAAATCGTGGGCGAGCTGTTTCCCAAGTTTCTGGCGGATGATTATTCCGCATATATCAAACAGATTCAGGAGGCCAAGCCGGACATGGTCTGGTCGCCCTTGTGGGGCGGAGACGCCGTCACCTTTATCAAACAGGCCCTCCCCACAGGCCTCTTCAAACAGGTCAAGTTTGCATTTCCGTGCGCAGGCGCCCTGGAGGTACTGGTCCCCATGGGGAAGGACATGCCCGAAGGCATTTATGTGTCCTCCCGGTACTTTTTCCCCACGCCCGATTCCTCGATGAACCGCAATTTCGTCAAGGCCTATCAGGAGCGGTACAAGGAATTCCCCGACTACATGGCCGGCGAAACCTATGCCGGTGTTTATTTTATCAAGGCGGCAGTGGAACGGGCCGGGACCATTGATGCCGACGCAATCATCAAGGCCGTGGACAGGGAACCGCTGGCATGGGAAACACCCGAGGGGTGGAAGATCATGCGGCCTGCGGATCACTCGGTTGTGGAGGACTGCCTGTGGGGCGAGACCACCTACAATCAGAAATACGGGTTCTCCATGCCCAAGAGCTTTTATGCCATTCAGGGCGAGGAGATCTGCAGGAGCGATGAGGAATTGAAGGAGCTGAAGGGCAAATAAAAGAAAACAAGGCGGCCGGCGATCCCACAGGTCCCTGGCCGCCTTTCCTCATTACGCCCGCCCCCGCTGTGGAAGGGGGACCGCAGCCTGTGGGGCCTCTTTCTTTGCGGGTCCGCTATGCAACATCGCGGTAAATGAAAATATATTTCTGATCATTGATGTCTATGGTGATATCCCCGCCTCGGGACTCTGCGTAGACCACCCAACCGGGTTTGGTCTCGCTGCAACATTCCACATCAGGCGAGAATCGCCCGCTTTTTGCCTCGTACCAGGCCAGCAACATGGGTTCTGCTGCCAATTCTGAGACCTTTTGATCTGCAATCAGTTTAGCAGACTTCAGATCAGGAGGCGTTTCATCAAGCCGGATGGAGACAGGGTTGGGAAGCATATCCCTTTGCAGGGTTTGACAACATGTGGACATAGGAATTCCTCCTTTGAAAGGTGTTTTTGCAGGTGACGGGAGACGCCACCTGTATATTGAGGCGGATCAGAACCCTACCCCGCAACGGGAGGGACTTGGCTCCTTATTGTTGGACGTTGGTGTTTTTTACCTTGAAGCCCAGAATCGTCAAAAGCACACCGAAGAGGATGGCATAGATGCCGATCAGCCACACCACGGCCACAGCGCCTGCGCCCGGGTTGGACAGGAGGAGCGCTCCGATCATGATGGACAAAACGCCGGTAAGACCGAGCGCCCACTCCCCCTTTAATTGTCTTCGGAGCTGTATCGCTGCTGCAATTTCCAGGATTCCGGTCAGAATCGCCCATATGGCAATAAAAATAAGGAGGATCACCGCCGTAAGCCCCGGCCAGATAAATGCAAATATGCCCACCACAATCCCTGCAAGCCCTTCCAAGAGAAGCACCCACCATATGGGCCGCTGCCGATGACGAAATGCGGCTGAGAGGGCCAGAAATCCCTCAAAAATTACATAGACGCCGAATAGAACGACCAGCACGCCAATGGTTAATCCCGGCCAGATGATGGCCAACAGCCCAAAGGCGATGGCTAAAATTCCCCTGAGAACATAAATCCACCAGTCTCTTGATATGATGGTCAGCATGGCACAGATCCTTTCTGTATGGGTATTGAATTTATATAGTTCCGGACAATTTTCAATATATCTCACTTTATCAGACAATACCAATGAGGTCCACTATCTATTTCTTCCGAAAAATGCCGGAACGGAGTGCACGCGTGTCCACATAATTGCGCGAATCCGTGCGATAGAATGCCCCCGCGTCATCCGGTCCCATGTTGCGGGTCAATGTAATGATCTCATCTCAAGACCGGGCAACATCCCGCAGGGTAGAATAACCGGGGGTCAGGGGCCGGATGTCAGAGGTCAGAAAGGACAGCACCCCTATTTATTTCAATAACCGGAAATCCCGGGCACCGTGGGAGCTACACTTCGCTTCGACCGGGATCCATCTTGCATTTTCCATTGACTTTTCCACTAGTTCTTTATAAACGACATGAAGCAATAGTGTTGGGAGAGCAGATGGAGACGGGTATGATTTTATGCATTACCGCCTTGCGGATGACCCATTGAGAATGAGGGGGAGCGTTCATCGACGTGTTCAAGGCGAAGCTGGAGGATTCAAGCAATGCGTGGTCTGTGCCCCGTGTGTCGCCGGGAGAATAGCCCCCGGCCGTGTTCGTCCAACCCATGCTTGGAACTGACGCTCCTCGGCCTCGGTTTGGAGGCCGAGGGAGACCCGGAAAGGAACCGAAATGAAACAAGCATTAATTGTCGTAGATATTCAGAATGATTATTTCCCTGGTGGAAAGATGGAGCTCGTGGGTATGGAGAATGCTGCCAGTAATGCCCAACATGCTCTTGAGCTGTTTCGTGCCAGGAATTTGCCAATTTTCCACATCCAGCACTTATCAAATAGGGCCGGGGCAACATTTTTCTTGCCCGGAACCGATGGCGTTGAGATTCACGAGTGTGTAACCCCCCAAAAAGGTGAGGTTATCATTCAAAAATATTTCCCCAATTCCTTCAGAGAAACCTCTTTGAAGGAACAGCTTCAGGGTCTTCATGTGGAGGAGGTCATTATTTGCGGCGCCATGACTCACATGTGTATCGATACAACCGTAAGGGCCGCCTTCGACCTGGGTTTTCGCTCCCTTGTGGTATCGGATGCCTGCGCAACGAAGGACATGGAATATGGCGGGGTAGCCATTGAAGCGCGCCAGGTACATGCAGCGTTCATGGCCGCACTTTCCACTCCTTTCGCTCAAGTATCGGAGATAAATGGGCTTGAAAGCCATCTTGTATAACCATCGTAGAGGGTCGCAGAGGCGCCTTTTTCGGTTCCGAGCCCGATAGAATAAGCCACGGGGCATCCGTAAAGCAAAGGTTTCAGCGGCAGGCGGAACCGCGGGATAACGGTTCGGCGGTCGCGTCGTAAAGGTCCTTTGCGTACCCGGAGAAAAAGAGAAAGGGAGGTGAATCAGGTCATGATATCGAGAAGAAGATTTGTAAAGGATGCGGCCATCATCGGTGCAGGCGTCACGGCGTTTCCCTTTATATTCGTCAGGCGATCGCAGGCCGCCTGGGCAAAGAAGACCGTGATCCATCCGAACGTCGACAACCTGCGCGTCGTCGGCATCACGGACCCCGGTATGACAAGGGAACCGGAGCTGTCGGCCTCCTGGTCCCGGCAGAACGAACTCGTCAACCAGAAGGGGGTATGGGAAAACATCGACCGGCTGGCCTGCACCCTTACGAAGACCCGGGACCCGGGACAGGCCTGGCGGACTATATTTGTTCGCCCCCCCCACAAACCCTGGTCTGAGACGGTCGTGGCCATCAAGACCAACAATATCGGCATCCAGCACACCCGCAGCGCGGTCATGGCCAAGGTATGTCATGCCCTCACCGGTATCATCGGGGTCAAACCGTTCAACATCCACATTTACGATGCCTGCCACGGGGGTGACATGAGCCGCCAAACCCCTTTCGCCGGTCTGCCTGAGGGATGCCGGATCGAGGACAAGTGGGGCGGAAGCAATACGTACACAGGGATTCCCAAGCCCTGGCGGGGAGGCGAGGACAGATCGGAATGTCTCAAGCACCTTGTTGACGGAACCGTGGACATCCTCGTCAATATCGCCATGTGCAAAGGCCACAGCAGCCGATTCGGCGGTTTTACCATGACCCTGAAGAATCATTTCGGCACATTTTCTCCCTCTTTCGGCCACTGGTTAGGGAGCGTGGACTATCTCATGGCCATCAACCAGACCCCTGAGATCCTGGGGGCCATGGACCCCGGATCCGGGAAGATCCTGTATCCCCGGCAACAGCTCTGTCTGGTGGATGCCCTCTGGGCCAGCGAAGACGGCCCGAACTGCGGGCCGAGCCATCAGCCCAATTTCCTGGCCATGGGCGTGATGTCGCCGATCGTTGACTACGTGCTTGCCACAAAATTCAGGGGCGAACGAATGGGCTGGGAACCGGACTTGGAGATAACGCGACGGATGCTGACCGATTTCGGATACAGCGAATCCGATCTCCCTGACGGCGGGAAAATTGTTGATGCTTCATAACCAGGCACCCAAATGCCTTTCATGACTTCGGCCTGGGCGGTGATCCCATGGGGGTCTCTTGCCAGGGGCCGCCTCAAAGGGGGAATGGATATGGCCAAGACCAGACTCCGTCACATCTATCTGGATGTCTTTTTCCTGTCTATCGTTCTAATGGCCGCCGTCCTATCCCCCGGTTGCTGCCTGCGGCACGAAAACCCATTTCTTTACGGCGCCGCACTCAGGGAATTTGTACAGCGGGGCCCCACCGAGGTCTACAACCGGGACACCCTTTTCGACTACATGGACGGCGAGGCCGAGGTCTACCTCCCCCTGGGCTTCAGTCTCCTCTACACGGCACGCTACCGGAAGCCGGGGGCCGACACAGTGATCCTCGTGGAGGCGTATGACATGGGGACTTCCACCGGGGCCCAGGGCATCTTTGACGTGTACACCCGGAAAGGCGGCGCCAAGGTTGAAGGGATCGGGAACACGGCCTGGACCGACAAGGCCGTCGTCCTGTTTCAGCGCAACCGATATTTTATCAGAGTCGGCCCGGATCCCACTGAACAAACCGACACGGCCCCCCCACTGAACGACCTGATACGGTTCAGCCGCAGCATGGATCAGGTGGTGTCCCGGATACGCCAGACGTGGCGTGAATCCTGACGGAGGCGCCATCATGACAGGCTTGAACCGGTGTAATCCCTTTCACCTCCAAAACAGGAGGCTCCTTGCCGATATCATTTCCAATGCCATCGGCGTGGGCGTCATCCTCTGCCATCGCTCTTTCAGAATTCAATGGAAAGAGACCTTTATAGGGGTATCTGTCGAGGCGTGTGGAGGGCAAGGGGCCTGCAAGGTGCGGATTGTTTTGGGAGGAACCTTTCCATCGCGAAATGAGAATTGCTGCAATATGACCCTGGGCCTTTACGAAAGGACCGCAACTGTGATATCCATGAAAATGCCTTTTCTCAGGGAGGGCCAACCTGGCGCAAGCCGGCCAAAGAACGTCCGGGGACAGGGGCCGCACCGTCGTGGCGAGGGTCATTCGCCGGCAAGGAACCTGTGCCTTCGGTCACACGGTCGGTGACGAGGTGATTTTCGACTCAGAGATGATCCAGGCCAGGATTTGCGACCATTCCCTGTACCGTTTTCCGCCCAAGGTGTTTATCGTGCGCAAAGGGGCGGATTTCCCCTGGCTCAAAGAGAATAGAGATGTCTCCACCCATGCCTGCCGGACGCTTTCAACCCTGTGGTGCTCGAAATCCGGCGGATCAGGGAGAAAGGATTCTAAAACATGAACACCCTCTTCAAAGACCCGGCCACCGGCAAGCTCATGGAAAGGGTCGATGTGGTCGACACCCGCGCGAACCGGGTTCTGGGCTCCCTTGAGGGCATCGATTCCCTGGATTGCCTGAAACTCGGCAACCATACCCTGGACACGGATCTCTACGAGCTGACCATGGCGGCGGGATATTTCATGTCAGGAAAGGGAAAACAGCGAGCCTGTTTTGACCTCTACTATCGCCAGAATCCGGACGACGGCGGGTTTTGCGTATTTGCCGGTCTGGAGAGTGTGATTCGCTACGTCAACCATCTCAAGATCTACCCGGATGACCTGGACTACCTGGCCGGCCTTGGGATCTTCACCCGGGAGGCCCTGGAGAGATTATCAAAAGGAGTCCGGTTTAGGGGCGACATGTGGGCCGTGCCCGAGGGTACGGTGGTG
>JAWOIH010000126.1:0-3957 GCA_046484725.1 Candidatus Desulfacyla sp.
GCTGAATGTCGTATTTCATTCAATCGGTTGAAGGGGCATTCTTAAAACTTCTCGAGATCCTGCCCTATTGGGGATGATGTTCCCCTTGTGAGAGACCGGTTTTCTAAATTTTTGCGGGGTCTCAATTCGCAATTCCCAAATTTCGAACGTCCTTTCCGCCTGAATCCGCAGGGCCGTTCGAATAAGGGAAATCAACAGGGAAATGGTACAAAGGACATGGCGAAAAATACAAAAAAGGGAAAGATTGTTATCGACAGGGAACGGTGCAAGGGGTGTCATTTGTGCATCGACGCCTGTCCCAACAACAGAATCGAAGTCGACGCGTCGCTCAATAAAAAGGGCTACTCTCCGGCCCGGTTCAAGGAAACCGTCAATGAGGGCGAGAAGGGCTGCACTGGGTGTGCCCAGTGCGCAACGGTCTGCCCGGATGTAGCTATCGAGGTGTATCGTGCCAAGTGAAAAAATGTTAATGAACGGATCCCAAACAGTGGGAGAAGCGGCGGTTCGCGCCGGATGCCGTTACTACTTCGGCTATCCCATCACCCCGCAAAATGAACTTCCGGAATATTTATCCGCCCGGATGCTGGACGTGGGCGGTACCTTTATCCAGGGCGAGAGCGAGGTGGCGTCCATCAACATGGTTCTCGGCGCCTCGGTTGCCGGAGGAAGGGCCATGACATCCTCGTCGTCGCCGGGGATCTCCCTCAAGCAGGAGGGGATCTCGTACATGGCGGGCATGGAGCTTCCCGCGGTCATCATCAACATGATGCGCGGCGGGCCAGGGCTCGGGAATATCGCCCCCTCGGCGGCCGATTACTTTCAGGCTACCCGGGGCGGCGGCCACGGCGACTACCGGACGCCCGTACTGGCGCCGGCCGGGGGTCAGGAGTTGGTTGACCTTACATTTGCGGCCTTTGATCTGGCCGACAAATACCGCAATCCGGTCATGATCTTGGGGGACGGCCTGATGGGACAGGTGATGGAGCCGGTGGTCTTTCCCGATTTCATCGATCTGGCGGATCTGCCCAAAAAAGACTGGATCCTGGACGGCTGCAAAGGCCGTGCACCGAGGGCCATCTATTCCATGCTCCTGGGTCAGCAGGGTGAACTCTACAAGCACAATCTCCATCTTCAGGAGAAATATGACCGTATAGCGGCCGAAGAGCTGAGATGGGAGACCAAGCAAACAGAAGATGCCGAGGTCGTTATCGTGGCCTATGGCACGGCAGCCCGTATCGCCGAAAGCGCCACTGAAGAACTGAAGGCCGAGGGGATCCGTGCGGGCCTGTTCAGACCGATCACACTGTGGCCCTTTCCCCTCCCTGCCCTCAGAGAGCTTTCCAAAAAGGTCCCCAAGATCGCAGTATTTGAATTATGCATGGGCCAGATGGTGGAAGATGTCATCCTCTCCGTGGGCGAGAGGGCCGAGATCTATTTCCATGGCCTTCCAGGAGGAATCATTCCCACCCCGGCAGAGGTGGCCGGGTTTATCCGATCAGCCGTCACAGGCGACGGAATCGTGGGCCGGAGGATCGACGTATGAGCGAACAAATTGAATACACGAAAATATTTGGGAGGCCGGAATCCCTGAAGGATACGCCAAATCACTACTGCCCAGGGTGTGGCCACTCCGTGGCGCACAGGCTGGTTGCCGAGTGTCTGGATGAGTTAGGGCTTCGCGAAAAGACCATCGGGGTCCCGCCCGTGGGCTGCGCGGTCCTGGCCTACAACTACTTTAATTTCGACATGGTTGAGGCCCCGCACGGAAGGGCCCTGGCAGTCGCCACCGGCATCAAGCGGGTCCATCCGGACAAGTTCGTCCTCACCTACCAGGGTGACGGGGACCTGGCCGCCATCGGCACGGCCGAGACGATTCATGCAGCTAACCGGGGCGAGAGGATTTCCACTATCTTTATTAACAACGCGATCTATGGCATGACCGGCGGTCAGATGGCGCCTACCACGGTTTTAGGCCAGAACGCAACCACGGCCCCCGGAGGCCGGGACCCGCGTCTCCACGGCAGTCCTATCGACATATCCCGCATGCTGGCCGTCAGCGACGGCGTGGTGTTTGTCGAACGTTGCGCCCTGGACTCGGTCAAGGAGATCCGAAAGGCCAAGAAGGCCATTAAAAAAGCCTTCCAGTGCCAGTTGGACGACCTGGGCTTCGCCCTGGTGGAACTTCTCTCCCCATGCCCCACGAATTGGAAGATGACCCCCAAGGCCGCATGGGACTGGGTGGCCAAGGAGATGGTGAAGACCTACCCGTTGGGCGTTATCAAGGATATTACCGGATACGAGGACAAGAAATGATTACCAGAACAACATTTGCAGGCTTCGGGGGCCAGGGCGTCCTCCTCATGGGGTATGTGCTGAGCCACGGGGCCATGCACAAAGGACTTAATGTAACGTATTTTCCCTCTTACGGCGCTGAAATGCGGGGCGGAACCGCCAACTGCACGGTCACCCTGTCCGACAAAAAGATCGCCTCCCCGGTAGCGTCCAACCCGGATATTGTGGTGGCCATGAACTTCCCCTCTCTCCAGAAATTTGAATCCGCCATCATTGAGGGAAGAACTGTTTTTCTAAACACCTCTCTGTTTGAGGAAAAGCCCTCCCGCACGGATATCCAGGTCATCTCGGTGCCTACCCTGGAGTTGGCGCGCGAGGCAGGATCAGAGCGCGGAGGGAATATGGTCATGATAGGGACGGTCTGCGCCAAAACAGGGATGCTGTCTCTGGAAGAGACCATCAAGGGCATGCAGGGTGCCCTCAAGGGAAAGGAAAAGTTCTTCGGCCAGAATCAGAAGGCCATTGAAAGAGGCTTCGCCTTTGGAACGGACGGAAAATAGCCTCCTCTGCAGAAAGCACCGATAAACATCATCACCCCCGATGCTGAGATGACAGGGCAGTTCACATATCTCCTTGCGTCATAAGCAGCATCGGGGCTGATAATGTCCATTTCCCAAATCGGATGACCCATCCTTCCCATATTTCCACAGGCATACCGCCAAACCCTCCAGAAATACTGTATTTCTTAACCCGTCTTTCGCAACTCGGCGCTGTCAGCGGTGCTAACTATCTGATTTTACAAAGCCGGGCTCTAAAAAGTCGGCGCTACAGATTGTCGTCTGGAATTTCCATCACAGACGTTCCACTCCCCTTCTCTGCCTCATGATCTTTGCCTTCATCCTTATCTGCACAGTGCGCACCATAGAGGAACAGACAGCCCTTTACGCCCAGGGAAGAGAAGATATCGCGGCGGTCAATGCACAGAGGCGACTGGCAGGGATGCCCCCGGTCGGGGCGCAGGCCAACAGGATCGTAACCCATGCAAGGCCGGGCATTCCATGCACAACTCTTCGGGCTCGCCTTCGACGTCGTGCCTCTGGATGCAGGGAAGCCTATATGGAACGTCTTCGATTCTTTCTGGCAGAGGGTAGGCAGGACCGGGAAGGAATGCGGACTCGAATGGACGGGGGATTGGAAGAGATTCAGGGAGTATGCCCATTTCCAGTACACGGGCTCAGTCTCGCAGAGATCAGGGAGGGGAAGAGACCGGCGACGTCACGCTCTGCGGTATCTGGTAGGTTTCCGGCTTTGATTCTCCAAATGTGGGAGGACTTTACCATGTTGACATAAGAGCCTACCCAAATGGAAGCTCAGGGGTCTTAGGGCACCCACGCGATCCCGGACACAAGCCTATTTACTTACCTGGCAAGTTGTTGTTTCATAAGCCAAACAACCCTAACCCATAACTCTTTCTATGAGGTCATTCCATGGAGCACCCCCTAAAGATCGGCTGAGTATCTTTCTATGGGAGGAGTGATGTGACAGACAGGGCTGGAATCTTCGTTTTTTTAATCAGGAGAAAGCCGAGACAGGACCGTAACCGCCACTTTCTGGGAGAGGGATAGGTTCTGTTCGGTCTGGGCCTTGTCGGCAGCTTCACTGGTG
>JAWOIH010000192.1:0-20746 GCA_046484725.1 Candidatus Desulfacyla sp.
GTCTCATGCCCTCAATCTGGCCCGGACCCTGAACAACAAGAATCCTAACCCGGACAAGCCGGAACCAAAAAGGCCTCACACGGAGACACAGAGACACGGAGATTATATTATTAAAGAATACTTCTGTTGTGATTTTCCTCTGCGGGCTCTGTGGCTCTGTGTGAGATTCCTTCGGTACGGCCCTGTTTGGGCCGGCAGGCCAGGTTTCAAGCCGGATTGCTTAGCCGGCAAAGTGCCGACAGGGCGTGGATAGCCTTTTCCGGGCATGGAAAGACGACCACGTGCCTGTCTTCCAGCCATTGCAGGACCTCGTGCCTCCCCGGGTCCATGCCGGCAAGCCAAAGGGCGATCGGTTTGCGGGTGGCCGCGTCCTTGCCAAAGATCTCCAAGAGACTTTCTGAAAAGAGAAATGCCATGGGGTGGAGCTGAATCGCCAGCGCGTCTACGTTGGGGTCGTTCATCATGGCCTCGACGATACCCTGGTATATTCGATTCGGTTCGTGAAACTGTGTGGTGAGGCCCAGGTCCCAGGGATTCGGCGGAATATCCCAAGGGGGAAACACCTTGCGCAGTTTTTCAATCGTTGCCGGGTCCGTCTCAGCCAGGCTGAGGCCTTCCGCCTCGCACAGATCGGTGGTGATAACCCCCTCTCCCCCGGGAAATGTGGCAAGGAACACGCGGTTCCCTTTCATGGATACAGGGCCGAAGCGCTCTAAGGCACGGGTCAGATAGAAGAACTCATCAAGGGTGCTTGCCCGCATGGCCCCACACTGCTTCATGGCGCTGTCAAACACGCGATCGCTCCCCCGAACCATGGCCCCGGTATGCGACGCAGCGGCCTTTGCGCCTGCCCGGGTCCGGCCCGATTTGAGGACCACGACCCGCTTGTCATGGGCCCGTGCCTCCCGGATGAGCCTCAAAAATTCTCTTCCGTCCCCGGCGATGCTTTCAAGATGAATGCCGATCACGCGGGTTTCGGGGTCCTGGACCAGATAGCTCAGGGCATCCACCTCGTTGATATCCATCTTGTTGCCGAGATCGATGAGCTTGTTGAGATGCATATTGAAATCTGTCAAGAGCCAGGCGAACCTGGGTTCATAGAGGCCCGACTGAAAGATGAGAGAAAGCCCGCCTTGCCGGATGGCGCTTATGGAATGAAAGCTGATGCAAAAATTGGTCGGCACATTGATGGGACCCAGGGCATTGGGTCCGATAGCCCGGATGCCGTGATCCCTTGTCATCTGCCGCATCTCTTCCTGTGCCCTCTTTCCCTTTTCCCCGGCCTCGGAAAACCCGCCGGCAATGAGGGTAACCCGCCGGATCCCCTTTCGGACGCAGTCTCTCAGGATTCCCGGGGCCAGGCCATGGGACACCCCGATCACCGCCAGATCCACAGGGCCATCGATCTCCGTTACGCTGGGATAGGCCCGAAGGCCCATGATCTCCTTTTCCTTCGGGTTCACAGGAAAGATCTTTCCCTTGAAACCGAGATGGACCAGATTGCCGACCAGAGCGTAATTGATCCCCGCGGGATTATTGGATGCACCCACGACGGCGACGCTTTCAGGTTCTAAAAATCCGGCAAGGAAGTGTTTGTTGTTGTTTTCCATGGTATGCAGCAGGGTATGAGACCCCCCATCCTCAAGATTAAATGTTGTTCTTTACAATTGCCCTACAGAGAAGGCCAGGAGAAACTGCCCTCCGTAATACAGGGGAAGGCCGATCAAGCGATTCAAGGGCTCCTTCTTCACAAACCGGTCCCGTGCCACAAAAATGTCCGAGGCATAGAAACACCATCCTCCTGCGAAAATCATGATCCGGCCGGCCAGGGCAAGACGGGCATCCCCCAATATGGACACGGCGCCCGAAACCATGACGGTGATGACGACGATATAGGCCAGGACCGGTGTATTCATAGCTCCAAGGGAGGGCCTGAGCCAAAGGTATATCCACCCGCTGACGATAAGCGCGACGAGGCTTCCCCACCAGGTCCAGGCGCTTACAGGGGCCGTCGTGAAAAAGGCGACACTATAAAAAATATGCCCGACCAGGAACGAAACCAGCCCGAGACGGAACATCCGGTCCTGGGGGAGGGCGAGAAACACATCCCCGGCCAGGCAGAACAAGAGGCCGATCAGGAGGAAATGATAATAGGCAGGCATCGGATGGGGCCGGACCAGGACCGTGACGACAAACAGGGCGGAAAGGACTGTTTTTACGGGCACAAGAAGGCCCCTGGAACCTTCTCTGCATTCACAGTAGAGGAGACACGCAAGGAGTGCCCCGGCCAGAATAATGATGACGATGGAAAGCATCATGGCGTTTCACCTAATTGATGGTTGCCGGAGGATTTATGCGGGTCGATTTGTCCCGCTCTTAAGCGGGATTGATTGAATATGGGATTGAAAGCAAGAGGATGCATACCCGGAACCCCGAAACGTTTTTCTTGAAGGCTGTATATTGCTTGGTTGCTGGTTGCTTTGAGCTTGCCGTCTGCACGATGCGCTATGCCCTATGCGCCATCCGGACGCCTGTTACCCTATACACCAGCTTCGTTGTTATGGCAATGCAATTTATGTCTGGGTCTGAGCGGCCCCGGCATGGGGGCTTTGCAGCGGGAAGAGTTTCAATCCCGGGGTTTCGAACCCTTCCCTTGCTGCGTGACCGGGATGTTCATTGACATTTCAAAATAGGAGCACTATGTTGAAGGTGTCGCTGGGGGTGGTTTCACTGAGAGCGGGACCCTCATCCTGCAACCCTTAGAACCTGAACTGGGTAATGCCAGCGGAGGAAAGCGGCGCGATTCCGGGATTTCGTCTCAGATGGTTGGGCATTGGCCCTTTGGCGCCGCTTTCTCCCTGTGAGAAGCGGCTTTTTTGTGGCGTCTGTCAAGGGACCGCGGCCTTCTGCCTGACCCGTTCCTTCCGACGTTTTGCAGACTCGTCAATCGTTGGTGGGCAAAACCCGGGTGAAATCCTTCTTCGGGGTTGAGGCGCTTTGTGGCCCTGCCGCTTTTTGTGACAAATTTCTGAATGCGGCTACAGCGCGTAAGGCGATTACGGACCCTACCCCGGTACTTCGAGAGGATGCGATGAAACGGATATTGACCATAGCCGGTTCCGATTCCGGAGGCGGCGCGGGGATCCAGGCGGATTTGAAGACCATCACGGTGTTGGGGAGTTACGGGATGAGCGCCATAACCGCGCTCACGGCTCAAAACACATTGGGGGTGCAGGCCATTCATCCCGTGCCCGCCGATTTTGTCGCCCTGCAAATGGAATCCGTTCTATCCGACATCGGTACGGATGCGGCAAAGACAGGTATGCTTGCGACCTTGGAGATCGTTCTGGCAGTAACCGAACGGTTGCGACGCTACAAAGTTGAACGCCTGGTGGTCGATCCGGTGATAACGGCAGAAAGCGGGCATGTTCTTCTCTCCGATTCGGCACGGGCGGCAATGACCGAGGCCTTGTTTCCCCTGGCCCATGTGGTCACTCCCAATCTCCCCGAGGCGTCAGAACTCTGCGGATTCCCGGTGCGGGACCTTGATGCCATGAAAGCGGCGGCCAGGGAGATTCACAAGCTGGGACCCCGATTTGTACTGGTCAAGGGAGGACATTTAGAGGGAAATGCCATGGATGTGCTCTTTGACGGGGACGGCTTTCAGATCTTCGACGCCCAGCGTCTGAGCAACCGGAATACCCATGGAACGGGTTGCACCTTTTCGGCTGCGCTGGCCACCCTTTTGGGCCAGGGGTTGACGGTGCCAAGGGCAGTAGCAGGGGCCAAGGGGTTCATTACCCGGGCCATCGCCATGGGTTTGGATCTGGGCTCCGGACATGGCCCTACAAACCATTTTGCCCACGTGCTTCGATTTATGGAGCCAGAGGGGGTAGGTTAAGGCCTGCAAACCGCAGTGCAGAATCGGACCGTGAAGCCGGCAGGGCATTCTGATCCCGTCAATCCGTCCACATTAAAAATGAGGAGAATTCACTCATGACCCAGATGAAAAAAGCAAGATCGGGCGATATCACACCGGAAATGAAGATCGTCGCTATAAAGGAACAGGTAGATCCCGAATGGCTCAGAGACCAGGTGGCCGGGGGAAGGGTGGTGATCCCTGCCAACAGCAGGCATGCGGGACTCGTCCCGTGCGGCATCGGTGAAGGGCTTTTTGTAAAGGTGAACGCCAACATCGGGACCTCTTCGGACAAGTCTATCCTTGAAGAAGAGGTGGCCAAGCTGAAAGTATCCATGGACGCGGGGGCCGATGCCGTGATGGACCTTTCCACCGGCAGTCAGATCAACGCGACGCGGGAGAGGATCTTAAAGGAGTCCACCCTTCCCATCGGGACCGTCCCCATCTATCAGGCGGTGGTCGAGACCGTGGAAGAGAGGGGGGGGCTGACCCATCTGACGGTTGACAAACTGTTTGATGTTATTGAGAAACAGGCACAGGAGGGCGTTGATTTCATTACCGTGCACTGCGGGCTCACGAGGGCGGCATTGGAGATGCTGAAAATACAGGGGCGGATCACGGACATCGTGAGCCGAGGCGGTTCATTCCTGACCACTTGGATGCTCCATCATGACAGGGAGAATCCGCTCTACGAATACTATGACAGGCTCCTTGACATTGCCTTGAAGTATGACGTGACACTGAGTCTGGGAGACGGATTGCGGCCCGGATGCCTGGCCGATGCAACGGACAGGGCCCAGATTCACGAGCTGATGACGCTCGGCCACCTCACGCAATTGGCCTGGGAAAGGGATGTCCAGGTGATGATAGAAGGCCCGGGGCATGTCCCTCTGGATCAGATTGAACTCAACATAAAGCTCCAGAAAAGCCTGTGCCACCACGCCCCTTTTTACGTTTTAGGACCCCTGGTGACGGACATCGCCGCGGGATATGATCACGTGGCCTGCGCCATCGGAGGGGCCCTCGCCGGGATGGCAGGCGCTGATTTTCTCTGCTACGTGACCCCTGCAGAACATCTCTGCCTCCCGAACGTGGAGGATGTCAGAGAGGGGGTCATCGTCACCAAGATCGCCGCCCATGCAGCCGATATTGCAAAGGGGAACCGGATTGCCATCGAGCGGGACAGGCAAATGGCCGTTGCCAGAAAGCATCTGGACTGGAAAACCCAGATGGACCTGGCCATTGACCCTGTGAAAGCCCGGCGATACCGGGAGCAGAATCCCCCGGCAGAAGAGGATGTCTGCACCATGTGCGGGAAATACTGCGCCATCAAACAGGTCAAGGAATACTTTGGGGATTGATGATTGGCGTTTGGTGATTGGTGATTGTCGATTGAGTAAAAAAGTGACCGGATATTTCCCTACTATACACAATCACAGGGTGTCAACACCTTGATCCGATGAGAGACAATCTCCCTGCTTTGCCGATCGTCGATTAGGCCCTTAGGGCCTCTCAATCGTTGGGTTGCGGGCGTAGCCCGCGTTAGGGGTATACAATCAACAATCGACAATCATCCATCATCAATCCCGCTCACTTTCCCAGGCAGAACTGGCTGAAGATACTGTCCAGGACCTCCTCCGTCGTCGTCTCGCCGGTGATCTCTCCCAGGGCGTCAAGACCGCTCTTGAGTTCCAGGGCCACAATTTCCATAGGGGCATCTTCTCTTATTCTGAAGGCGGCCTCCTTGAAAAACCCAAGCGCCTGGGCCAGGGCATGACGGTGCCTCACGTTGGGCGCGACAGAGGATGATGTGGCATCCACCCCGCCCCCGAGGATGGCGTCCTTTATCGCCTTTCTGAGGTGATCCAGACCCTCCCCGGTCAGGGCTGAAATCCTGACAGAGGGAAAAAGAGAGAGGGCCTCGGCATCCGCCCCCTCATGGAGTCTTACGGGCAGGTCGATCTTGTTGATGACGATCAGTGCCTGCTTCCCCTGCGACGCGTGAATACTATCCAGGTCATCCCGGCCCAGGGGCCGGCTCTGGTCTATGACAATCAGCACAAAATCGGCTTCCTTCAATTTCCGTCGGGTCAGGGTGATGCCAATTTGCTCCACCGCATCGGTCACGCTCCGGAACCCGGCTGTATCCATCAGGCGAAGCGGGATTCCGTCGATGATCAGGGAGGATTCAATAACATCCCGGGTAGTGCCGGGGATGGGGGTCACGATGGCCCGCTGTTCTTTCAAAAGGCGATTCAGAAGGCTTGACTTGCCGGCATTGACCCGGCCCGCAATGACCGTACGGACGCCCTCCACCCAAATTCTCCCTTCAAAGGAGCGTATCAAGGACTCGATGGGGGCCATGAGACCGGTCTCTATTTCCGTCGAGACCTCTTCCTTGGGCATCGCATCGGCTTCCGCCTCTGGGAAATCGATGGCCGCCTCTGCCCGCGCGAGGATATGGATGGCCTTTTGTCTCAACCCCTCGATCTCTTCCCTGAACGCGCCCCGGATCTGTTGCGATGCCAGAAAAAGACCCCTTTCCGACCGGGAATTGATCAAATCCACGACCGCCTCGGCCTGGGTCAGATCGATTCTCCCGTTCAGAAATGCCCGTAAGGTGAATTCCCCGGGCCTGGCCAATCTGGCACCCTGAGACAGGAGGGTGTCGAGGATCTTGGAAAGGAGCGTGTAACCGCTGTGGGAATTGATTTCAACAACGTCTTCCCGGGTGTAGGTGCGGGGGGCCTTCATGAAGGTCAGCAGTACTTCATCAATGGGGTCTCCAGAGGAGGGGTCGCATAAATGCCCCAAGTAGAGTCTGTGACTCCTAAGATCAGGCGCGGGGTTCCTGGGTCTGAAGATCTTCCGGGCGATGGCGAGACAATGGGGGCCGCTGATGCGTATGATGCCGATCCCTGCCTGACCCATCGGGGTGGCGATGGCTGCGATGGTATCCTGATCAGAAGACATGTCGAGAGGCATCTTGGGTGAGGAATCCTGACGCCCATGCAATCCAAAGGGGCGGTTCACATGGGCGTCGACAGTGCAATCATGCCTTGGCGTAACTAAAGATCGTTTCCGGCCGATTTTGACGTGCTGTATTTTTTAGGGATAATGACCACCTTTTTGAGGATGCCCTCTCCCCTCCCCTTGGTGCTCAGTTCTTCATCGTCTCGAAGGGCAAGATGCACAATCCTCCGGTCATGGGGATTCAGAAGGTTGGTGGCAACCGGTTTACGGATCCTTTTGGCCTTGTCTCCCATCCTCATGGCCATTTGAACCAGAAAATCTTTCCGCCTATCACGATAATTCTCCGAGTCGACAACGACACGGGCCCTCTTTTCGAGCGATTTGTTGACGATCTTGTTCACGATGAACTGTAGGGCGTCCAGGGTCCTTCCTTTTCTTCCTATCAAAAGCCCTGATTTATCCCCCTCGATGTTGAGATTGATGGTGCCGTCCCGCTGTACGGCGGTCACCAGGGTCTCTTCCATGGGGATCAGGGCCAGGATGTTTTCCAGCGCCTCCTTGGCAACCGCTATTTCATTTTCTCCAGCGGCCGTGAATTCCGCTTCCATGCCCGCGAGTTCGTTCCTATTCGGGACCTCAGACAGATCCTCTCCAACCGGGACCTCGGGTTCTTCAACAGGCGGTTCGGGCGTCTCCCGGATGACCGTGACCCGGATCTTGGCCTTTCTCCCGCCGACTAACCCAAAAATTCCTGCAGAGCCCGGTTCAATGACTTCGATATCCAGTTCCTCTCTTGGCACTTTGAGTTGCGAGCACGCTGCCAATACGGCGTCCTCATCTGTTTTCCCTTCGAATTCATACGTTTCCATGATTTTCCTCCAAATATTAACCCGGTTTTTTGTGAATGCGGTATTGCTGGCCGATGGAAAGGATATTATTGACAAGCCAGTAAAGAACAAGACCGGAAGGAAAGTTGATAAACATAAAGGTGAAAATAATCGGCAAAAACATCATGATCTTGGCCTGAGCAGGGTCGCCCGGCGTCGGCGTCATTTTCTGCTGGATAAACATGGAGGCGCCCATCAAAAGCGTCAAGATGGGTATCCCGTAGGGCGGCGTCATGAATGGGATCTGAAAGGGAAAATGGAATAACCGGTCGGGGGCCGAAAGATCGTTTATCCAGAACGCAAACGGGGCATGCCTTAATTCAATACATCCGCCCAGCACCCTGAAGAGCGCAAAAAACACCGGGATCTGGATAATCATCGGGAGACACCCGCCCATGGGATTGACCTTGTAGGTCTTGTACAGGGCCATCATCTCCTGATTCAGTTTCTGTTTGTCGTTCTTATACTTCTCCCTGAGCTTGGCCATTCGAGGCTGGAGCTTCTGCATCTCTTTCATCGACTTGTAGCTCTTGTGGGTCAGGGGCCAGAACAGGATCTTGACCAGGATCGTGAGCAGAATAATGGACAGGCCGTAATTGTGAATGTATGTGTCGAAAAAACGCAAGACATAGAGGAGAGGTTTTGCGATAATGTCGGTCCACCCGAAATTGATGGCCCGATCCAGGTTTCGTCCGAAATCTTTCAGTATCCCCAGGTCACGGGGGCCCAGGTAGAGTGCATATCGAGAAGCCCTCAGCTCGGAGGGGTTGATGGAAATCGGCGGTTGAACATAGATCCCCTCCAGGATTCCTGATGACACGTGACGGCCGGTAAAGTTGCCTTCGGAGGGGACATCCGGGACAATGGCCGTCATAAAGTAATTGTCCTCATAGGCAACCCATCCGACCGGACCCCTCAGGGTCTTTTCATCAGAGGGATCCTCCACCTCCACCTCTTCCAGTTTGTTATTGAGGAGGATGGCAAAGCCCACATAGGCATAGTACCCTCCCTGGTCCTTCGGGGGCATCGCCTTCAGGCTGCCCCTGAACACGCCCTCGACCGGAGATCCCGACCCATTGGTCACATCCACATTCACGTCGATCCGGTATTGGTCCGGATGAAACCGGAATGTCTGGACCATGGAAAGACCCTCCTGGGTCACCCCCTTGAAGACAATCTCCTTTGGAGATGCCCCGGGGCCCAGATGGACCGCATCCTGATCGACCTGAAACAGCGTTGTGCCCTTTTTAGGGGCCGAATGATTGTCAAAGGTGATGAGCAAAGAATCGCCCATATCCTTTTTCAGAGATACCAGATCGATCAATGGAGAGGAAGGGTCCGTGGTCTGTCGATACTTTTTTAGTTTGAAGCTCCTGATGGTGGGCCCGGCATTGCTGAGAACAGCCGTGTAGAGCGGCGTATCGATTTCGATCTCTTTTTCGTCCTCGGTGGGGATGGCCTTTACCGGTGTTTCCTCCGGCCCGGAAGACGACGCCGGGAGAGGGGAAGGGGCCGCCTTCTGCGGCTCCGAGACCTTTTCTTCCACGTGGCCGGCAGGGACCTCTCTTTCTACCGGGGTCTGTTCCTGTTTTGGCCCGAAAAAAAGAGACCATCCCACGAGTATAACGAATGACAATATGAACGCTAATATGGTTCGTTTATCCATTGTATGTGCCTGGCCTTAATCAATTGGGTTTAAAATAATATGGAATCATGCGTCCCTACCCGGGGCACCTTCGTTCGAAGAGGCATGCCGGGCCTGGCAGACCGCCCGGCATCATTGAAGCGGGTCATATCCACCAGGATGAAAAGGATGGCACTTTGAGATCCTGACAAGGGTCAGCCATCCCCCCTTCAAGATACCGTACCTGCTGAAGGCATGGCGGGCATAGGTCGAGCATGTGGGGTAAAAACGACAGGAAGGAGCCGAAAAAGGCGAAATGAAACGCTGATATATAGATATCCCTACGATAGGTATATATCGGAGACTATACACTAAGCTCTTTTTTGAAAAAGACCTCTCCAAGTTCTTCTTTTGCTTTCCAGAGATCCAGGTAGCTGGCATCCTTCTTCGCTGTGACGACGATATCGTATCCTTGGGGGATTTTTGAGTTGTTGAGTCTAAAAGTCTCCCGGATCAGCCGTTTGATTCGATTCCTTTTGACTGCGTTGCCCGCCTTCTTGCTGACGGTAACCCCCAACCTCGTTATGCTCAGCCCGTTCTGTTTGGTAATAACGACAAAATGCCTTGTATGACAGCGTTTTCCCGACCGATTTAGATTGACAAAATCCGTTCGATCCAATAATCTTTTTTTTTTGGAAATGAAAAAGGTGTCATAAAAACCAGAGGAAAATCGGCCAGGCCCCGGGGCGTCCTATACGGCTATACGTTTCCGCCCCTTAGCCCTCCTTCTCTTTAAAACGCTTATTCCGGCTTTTGTACGCATCCTCACTCTGAACCCATGGGTTTTGGCCCTTTTGATGTTGCTAGGTTGATACGTCCTCTTCATGATGCAATCCCTTTGAGTGAATTTTAAAAAAAGGTAAATATAATTAACAGATGGGGATCTTGTCAAGCTAAATTGTATCGCTGATCATATTAATATCATTTCAGTATGTTATGGACGGAAAAAGTGTAGCGCTCTATTTTCTTTATTTTTGTAATTGCTAATTTATCGCGGTTCGGTTATCTAATTGAGACTTTGTATATTCAGACCCGCTTGAAAGGAGAAGGTAATGCTTCTTGATCCTATTTTGGGTTTATTCTCCAATGACTTAGCGATAGATCTCGGCACGGCCAACACCCTCGTATACATGAAAGGGAAGGGGATTGTCGTGAGCGAACCGTCTGTAGTGGCGGTCAGGAAAAACGGGCGCAGCGGCAATAAGGTCTTGGCAGTCGGAAGAGATGCCAAAATGATGCTGGGCAGGACCCCGGGCAACATCGTGGCCATACGCCCGATGAAGGATGGGGTGATCGCAGACTTCGAGATCACGGAAGCCATGCTCCGTCATTTTATACGAAGGGCCCATAACCGAAGGACCTTTGTAAGGCCCCGGATTATCATCTGTGTGCCGAGCGGCATTACGCAGGTTGAAAAACGGGCGGTCCGGGAATCTGCGGAATCTGCCGGGGCCAGAGAGGTCTTCCTGATCGAAGAACCCATGGCCGCGGCGATCGGCGCGGGACTTCCGATTACCGAGCCTAAAAGCAACATGGTTGTCGATATCGGGGGCGGCACGACCGAGGTCGCGGTGATATCTCTTGCGGGCATTGTCTACAGCAAATCGGTCAGGGTGGGCGGCGACAAGATGGACGAGGCGATCCTTCAGTATATCAAACGAAAATACAACCTGTTGATCGGCATTACGACCGCAGAACTCATTAAAACCACTATCGGCAGCGCCTATCCAGGCGAACAGGCTGAAACGATTGACGTAAAGGGAAGAGATCTGGTGACCGGGATTCCAAAAATCCTGACGATAGACTCAGACGAAGTAAGGCAAGCCATCTCAGAGCAGATCGAAACCATCGTGGAAACCGTCCGGATCGCCCTGGAGCAGACCCCTCCGGAGCTGGCGGCCGATATCGTAGATACCGGGATCGTACTGGCCGGTGGCGGCGCACTGCTGAAGAACCTGGATGTCCTTCTGAGGGAAGAGACGAAAGTGCCCATTATCCTGGCCGAAGATCCCTTGACCGCCATTGTCATCGGTTCGGGGATGGCGCTTGATAACCTTGCGGTGCTCAAAGATGTCATCATCAGATAGGCAACGTGGGGGACAGCCTTTTTTTTCATGAACGTGGTTAGACAAAACGAGGCAAGGTTTTATCATTGCAAGGTGACAAACGCTTTCGCAACCTTTGGATATCGATATTTTTCGTCTGTTTTGTGCTGTTCTTGCTCTCTTCAAGTTCCGGGCTGAAACAACCCTGGAACCCTGTAGAACAATTCATCATAGAGATTACCGCCCCCTTCCAAAGACTCATCCGGCAGACTATTAACGCCACAAGGGATTTCTGGACGAATTACTTCTATCTCGTGGATGTCCGCAGTGAAAACAGGCGGTTGAAACGAGAGATGGAATCCTTCAGGAGAGAACAGAGTCGATACAAGGAATTGGTCACCGCCCATGAGAGACTCCGGAGTCTCCTCCAGTTCAAGGAGGTGGTTCAGAGACCGGTGGTTGCGGCCCAGGTTATCGGACTCGACCCCACCGGATGGTTCAAATCCGTTATTATCGACAAGGGGAAAAATGCCGGACTGAGGTGGGACATGCCGGTTGTCAATGCCTCGGGAGTGGTCGGAAGAATCGTTTCCGTATCGAACAACTATGCCAAGGTTCTGCTGATTATCGATCAGAACAGCGCGGTTGACTGCCTGACGCAGCGTTCCCGGGACAGGGGAATGGTCAAAGGAACGTCAGGCCAGGTCTGCAAGATGGACTATATGGCCAAATCCAGCAACGCGGTGGTGGGGGACATGGTCATTACATCCGGTCTGGGGGGCGTTTTCCCCAAGGGTCTTCCAGTGGGCGTCATCTCGGGTGTGGAAGCGGGGGAGGGAAGACTTTTTAAGGACATCGACGTGATGCCTTCCGTCGATTTCTCCAAGTTGGAGGAGGTCCTTGTCATTCGGAACACCTATCCCAGGGAAAATGAGGAATAGCGGATAAGTTCTCACGGGTTGCTGGGTACTCGTTGCTGGTTGCTGGGTGGTTCGATGATCGGGATGCCTTGTTTTCCGACCTCTGACATCCGACCGCTGGCTTTCGATGCTGCCCACGGCTCACTGTACGCTGCCGACCGCATGTTGTTGGATAAGGGGAATAACAATCGTCGCATCACAGGAAAATAAAAGGGCATATTTTTGCCTGGCTGCATGGTTGGCGGGGGCAGGGTTCACCCTTTTAAAGGGACTCGACAGGGATCCCTGGGGGGTGGGGATTTTCGACCTGGACCTTATTACCCTGTTGACGGGGTATCTCTTTCTCTCTTTCGGCCATATTCAGGCCGGGGTATTTGCCCTGGGTCAGGGTCTTCTGATCGATACGTTCTCCAGCGGTCCGAGCGGCCTGTCCGCCCTGATTTACGTGACCGTTTTCCTGGGGATTTACCTGGGATCGCTTTTCTTTGACTTTCAGACAGTCAAGGGGCAAATCATCATTGTCTCATTGACCGTTTTCTTGAAAAATGCGACGTGGCAGGCAATAACTGCACTTCTTTTGAACAGCAGCGCTTTTTCAACATCATTTTTATGTGCAGCAGCCGTTTCCATCATCGGCACAGGGCTGCTTAGCCCTGTTCTGTACGGCATCTTCGACCGTTTGAGGGGTGTCCCCGGAGGAGAGGAAGAAGCCCTCGACCTGGAAGAACTGAAGGATCCCACATGGGAGAACGAGCGGTAACGATTGTCGGCGATGCCCTGTCGTCTCTTGGCTTTATTACAAAGGCCCGTCCGCCTCAACCATACGCTGCATAGGCTCTCAGCGTGGCGGGCAATGGGTCACACCCTTAATGGAATAGGCGTCACGTGTTGAAACCATCCCATTTCGATCCTGTTTCCTCAGAGGTCCTCGGCAAGCAACTGAAGATTGCCATACTGTTTATCCTGATGGTATTCGGCATTCTGATTCTGAGGCTCTGGTTTTTGCAGATCGTCAACGGACCCGCCTACCGCGCCAAGTCCGAACATAATCGAATTCGGCTCCATGACATTCCGCCTTTCAGGGGAATGATCCTGGACAGAAACGCCGAAGTGCTTGTTGACAACCGCCCATCCTACGACCTCTATGTTATTCCGGAA
The DNA here is from genome assembly GCA_046484725.1 of Candidatus Desulfacyla sp. Lineage (GTDB taxonomy): Bacteria > Desulfobacterota > DSM-4660 > Desulfatiglandales > Desulfatiglandaceae > AUK324. The sequence goes on from JAWOIH010000192.1 coordinate 13,587, forward strand.
GAGGTCCAAGACCGGCCTCAGCTCTTAAACCGCCTCTGCAGGCTCGGAGACCTCGATCGGGATGCGGCGGAGCGTATACTGGATAAGGCCGCCCGCGGATATCCTTTCAAACCGGTATGCCTCAAAAGGGACATGCCCCGCGACGAACTCGCCAGCATCGAAACCCATCGATTTGACCTGCCGGGTGTGATGATCCATGTCAGACCCCAGCGGCACTATTTTTACGAAGGCCTTGCGTCCCATGTTCTTGGTTATGTGGGTGAAATCAGCGAAGCGCAGTTGATGAGTGGTCAGTTCCCGAAAAACCGGGCAGGGGATCTCATCGGGAAACGGGGGATTGAGTGGAAGTGGCAGGCACAACTGAACGGTATTCGGGGGGGCGAACAGGTTGAGGTGGATGCTGCCGGCAGAAAAATTGCGGTGGTGTCTCGAAAGGCCCCGATATCGGGCGCCAATATAAGTCTCACTATCGACAAACGCTTGCAGGCACTGGCCGAAAAGGCCCTCCAGGAAAAGCATGGCGCCGTCGTGGCCATAAATCCCTCCAGCGGCGAGGTGCTGGCACTGGCAAGCAGCCCTTCTTACGATCCCAATCTGTTTATCAAAGGGTTTGACGAAAGGACTTGGCAGGATATGGTTTCATCCAAGGATTTTCCCCTGCAAAACAGGGCGCTTAGCGGTCAATACCCCCCCGGATCGATTTTCAAAATCGTTGTGGCGCTGGCAGCTTTGGAGGAAGGCGTCATTACGCCGGAAGAAGAAATATTCTGCAATGGCTCCTTTTCTTTGGGGAATGCCACCTTTCGCTGCTGGAACAAGTACGGGCATGGCAAGGTAAACCTTCACAGGGCATTGGTCGAATCGTGCGATGTATATTTCTATCATGTAGGCCGACGCCTGGGTGTTGACAAAATCGCTCAATATGCAAGACGTCTGGGAATGGGAAAAGAAACCGGCCTTGACCTGGGCAATGAGAAAGACGGCCTCATCCCCACGACCCAATGGAAGCTGAAAAGATGGGGGGTCCCCTGGCAGCCGGGCGAGACCATCTCCACTGCCATCGGACAGAGCTTTGTGCTGGCAACTCCCTTGCAGATGGCCAACCTGATTTCCTCGGTTTTTAACGGGGGCCGCGTATTCAGGCCACAGGCAACGAAATGGGTCAGAAAACCCGACGGAGAGAAGCTCTTTGAATTTGAAGCGATATGCACAGGAGAGGCTGGGATCAGGCCGGAACATCTGGAACTGGTCAAAAAGGCGCTTGTCGGAGTGGTGAATCAGTCTCGCGGCACGGGTTCAAAGTCCAGGCTCAAAGATGTCATCGTTGCCGGCAAAACCGGCACCGCACAGGTGATAGCCCTCAAGAAGGAAACCGGGTCCAAACGAGAGAGCGACATCCCTTTGAAATACAGGGACCACGCCTGGTTTGTTGCTGTTGCCCCTGCATCCGATCCTGAAATCGCCGTGGCAGTGCTCATTGAGCATGGAGGCCACGGAGGGAGTGCGGCCGCCCCGATCGCCAGGGAGATTATAAAGGCCTATCTCCAGGTCTCGTCATGAGCGTTGCGGTTTGCGGATAATGGATTTTTCAATAGTCAATTCAATGAAGAACACCCATGCTGGATCGACGCCTTATTCAGAATTTTGACTGGGTCCTGCTTTCACTCTTGTTACTGGAGGCAGGGATCAGCATCCTCAATCTCTACAGCGCCACCTATCCGATCCGGGACATGGGCGGAGCAGAGATCTTTTTGAAACAGATTTACTGGTTTTTGATCGGATTTACGGTCCTGCTTCTGGCGACAACCTTCAACTATTACACGCTGGAACGTCTGGCCTATCCAGCCTATTTTTTCACCATCGCCCTTCTCGTCCTGGTCCTCCTTGTGGGAAAGGTGACCTCGGGATCCCAGCGATGGCTCAGCCTGGGGCCCATCTCATTTCAACCCTCCGAACTGGCAAAAATTGCCATTGTGCTGGTCCTGGCCAAGTTTTTCAGCGAGAGGGGAGACACCAAAGAATACCGGTTGAGGGATCTCTGGCAGCCGTTCATCCTCACGGCCGTACCCTGTTTTCTGATTCTGAAGGAGCCCGATCTCGGGACATCTCTCTTCCTGGCCCTGATATCCTTTTCCATGATCCTTATTGCCAAGGTAAACTGGAAATCGCTGGGAATTCTGGCCGGGGCATTCAGCCTGGCAGCCCCCTTGATCTGGCTTGGGCTCAAGGAATACCAGCAGAAACGGGTTCTTTCATTTCTGAGGCCCGACATGGACCCCTTAGGCGCGGGATATCATATCAATCAATCCAAAATCGCCATAGGCTCAGGACAGTTCTGGGGGAAGGGGTTTTTGAAGGGCACGCAAACACGCCTTCACTTTCTGCCGGAACAACACACGGATTTCGCCTTCTCGGTGCTGGCTGAGGAGTGGGGCCTGATAGGATCCGCGGTGCTTCTTATGATCTACCTCTTCATGATTCTATGGGGCCTGAATATCGCTAAAAATTCAAAGGACCGGTTCGGCTCTATGATCGCTGTAGGGATCGTTGCCATTGTCTTCTGGCAGGTCGCCATCAATGTGGGGATGGTTACCGGACTCCTCCCGGTGGTGGGCATCCCCCTCCTCCTTTTCAGCTATGGCGGCTCATCCCTCATTACCACCATGGCGGCCGTGGGGATATTGATGAATATCAGCATGCGGCGCTTCATGTTCCAGTAAACCCCGGGCCGGGCCGACCCTTCATGCCTATCGCTTTTTGTTGCGCCAAAACAGGGGGCTATGCTATAGGAATGGATACGTAAAGACGGCCTGCGAACCGCTTTCTCTTTTCCGGCGGCTCACGGCCGGAACCGTTCGATCATTACGCCAAAAGGCCACGGTCAGCATATGCCTGTTCAAAGCCGCCAGATTCTGGTACAAACCACGGCCGATACAGATGTAATCGACGTGACAAGAGAGATCGCCCGTGAGGTTAGACAATCGAATGTGCAAGACGGGGCTGTTACCCTCTTTATCCCCGGCTCCACCGCCGCCCTTACGACCATCGAGTTTGAAAGCGGCGTTATTAACGACCTGAAAAAGGCTATCGAAAGAATGGCCCCGGCGAGTATTTATTACGAACACAATGCACGGTGGGGCGACGGGAACGGATATTCCCATGTTCGTGCAGCTATCTTCGGCCCCTCCCTCAGCATTCCGATCATTGACGGAAAAATGACCCTGGGTACATGGCAGCAGATCGTGCTCCTCGATTTTGACAACAGGCCGCGCACAAGACGCATCATGGCTCAGATATCGGGAGAAACAGGTCCTTAACCTTCGCAACACTTTGGAAAAATAGAGAAACGTGGAGCGTTAGGGTCTCGGCTCCGCTTCCGACGACCCCCCGGAGGTCTCGGTGCCCCACGATTCAACCTTGATTCCACAAATCTTCATATTATATTAAAAGGATTTGTATTTTTTGGATAAATCAGCCATTAGAGATGATTCGACCGTGAGCAGACGGATCAGCTTCCCGGACTATGAATTCATGCGGAGCCTGTGCGGAGAACAGAATGCACACCTTGGATTGCTGGAAGCGCGTATCGGCGTCTCTTTGAATCTCAGGGGAAATGAGATACGCATCAAGGGGAGGAACTGGGAAGTGGATCTGGCAGAAAAGATTTTGAAACAGCTCTATGGACTCCTGGAGTCTGATTACCCTCTCTATGCCAGCGATGTTGAATATGCCGTCAGGATAATAAGCGGGAATCCTTCGGCCGACCTTAAAACGATATTCAAAGAGGAAATCTCCATCTCCTCTAACAAGAAGACCATATCCCCGAAAACGATCAATCAGAAAAACTACATTGACAGTATCCGAAAGTTCGACATCGTTTTTGGAATCGGTCCGGCAGGGACGGGAAAAACCTACCTCGCCATGGCCATGGCAGTGTCATCCCTGATCAAAAAAGAGACCAATAGAGTTGTCTTGGCACGGCCCGCCGTGGAGGCGGGGGAGCACCTGGGGTTTCTGCCGGGAGACCTTTCTGAAAAGGTAAATCCCTACCTTCGGCCGCTGTACGATGCCCTTCATGATATGATGTCTTTTGAAAATGCGTCCCGACTTCTTGAGCAGGGGGTGATAGAGGTTGCGCCCCTCGCCTTCATGAGAGGAAGGACCCTGAACGACTCCTTCGTGATCCTGGACGAGGCACAGAATGCCACCTCTGAGCAGATGAAGATGTTTCTCACCCGCCTCGGGTTCAGCTCAAAGGCGGTCATTACAGGGGATGTCACCCAGACAGACCTTCCTAAAGGAAAGACCTCCGGGCTCATAGAGGCGATGGAGACCCTGAAAGGGATACAGGGGATTCGGTTTGTCTACTTTTCAAGGGATGATGTCATCCGGCATCGGCTGGTCCAGGAGATCATCGACGCCTATGAAAGAATGGAAAACCGGAGACAGGGCTCAGGGGAAGCCGCTTGATTATGCAAGTAAAAAAAATAGATCGATCGAGATTGACGCCCGTGAATAAGCGGAAGGCGCCAAGGAAAAAGGAAGCAGACGCGTCCCATGGCACGACAAAAGGCCGCGGCGCGGCGGACATCTGGTTTCGATCCGAGGCCAAGCGGTGGTATATCCTGCTGGGCCTGAGTGCGATCATCTCCATTCTCCTCTTCCCAAGCATTCTGACCCCGCCCAAGGCCTACAGATTGGGGGATGTGGCCGACCGTGATATCAAGGCATCCCGGGATTTTCTTGTCGAAAACATAGAACTGACAGAGAAGAACAGGCAGGAAGCGGTCCGGGCGGTTTCGCCGGTCTACGATTTTAATCCGACCGGAACGGATATGGCCGCCAGGATAAAAGAGGCCTTTGAATCCGGAAGGGAATATTTGGCCAAATCCCTCGAGCTTTCCTACGCCTATGACAGCGGGTCGCTCGCATCCGAAAAGGCGCTTACGGATCATCTGGAGACCGCGAACAGCTTTAAGAGCCGTTTCTTCGAGATCCTTGATATCCCCTATAACGAGGACTTTATCAATATTTTTATGAAAAACGGCTTCTCCCCGAAGGCGGAAGAGGCTGTCGCCACATTGATAATGGAGCTCTTTCGAACGGGGGTCGTCGGCAGTAAGAAGATGCTGATGAACCAGAGCAGCAAAGGGATTGTCCTGCATGATATCCACAATGGGAAAGAGGCCACTGTCACAGATCTTGACCGATTCTACGATCTCAAAACCGCCAGGGAATTTATCGACAGCCGTGGGAAGGTCCTCGCCGCGAACATCAAACCGAAAGAATTGGCGCAGACCGTGCTGGATCTGGCCATTAGCCTGGTCAAGCCCAACCTTACGTTCAATAATCGGGAAACCACGTTGAGAAAGGAGCAGGCGCGAGAATCGGTCAAGCCCTTTTATTTCAAAGTGAAAAAGGGGGAGATGCTGATCCGGGAAGGCGAGAGGATTTCCCCTGAGCACCTTCTCAAGCTGAGCGAGCAATATAAGTTATTGAAACAGAAGGAAATGTTAGGAAGGGTGCCGGCCATGGCCGTCCTCATTGCATGCCTTCTCCTGTCCATGTACCTCGTGGGCCTTCTCAGCAATCGATCTTCCGGCCCCGAGTTAAAAGACCTGTTATTTCAGGGGTCAACCCTCTTGCTCATTTTCCTGGTGGTCATTGCCTTTAATTTTGTGGCCTTTGAAATCGCCCGAGGATACAGTTTCTTTTCTCCCAAGGCCTTACTCTTTGTCGTTCCGGTAGCCAGCGGCGCCATGCTCATATCGATCTTCCATGGCATAGGCGTGGCCGCCAGTTTTTCTCTCATTATCTCCGCCCTGGCCTGCCTGGTTGTCGATGGGCGGATGGAATTCTTTGTCTACTTTTTTGTGGGTTCCCTGGTAGCCGCATACGGCGTGAGGCAGTATCGGGAAAGGGGTGTCTTTATCAGGGCCGGACTCAAGGTCAGCGTATCCAATATGATTCTGGCCCTTTCCATCGAGGGATTATCCGGCTCGTTCTTTACCCTGGAGGCCCTTGTTGCATCCTGCTCGGCCCTCCTCGGAGGCGTTTTGGTGGGCGTGGTGGCCACGGGAATCCTTCCCTTGATCGAGATGTCTTTCGCGTATACCACGGATATCAAACTCCTTGAACTGGCGAATCTGGACCAGCCGCTGTTGAGGGAACTCATGGTCCAGGCCCCCGGGACCTATCATCACAGCGTGATTGTGAGCAATCTGGTGGAGGCATCGGCCAGGGCCGTCCACGCCAACCCGCTCCTTGCAAAGGTGGCTGCCTATTATCATGACATCGGAAAGATCAAAAAGCCCCTCTATTTTATCGAAAATCAGGGAGGCCGGGGGAACAAGCATGAAAAGCTGGCCCCTTCCATGAGCAGCCTGATCCTCATCTCCCATGTCAAGGACGGTGTTGAACTGGCAAGGCAGTATCGATTGGGAAAAGAGATCATCGATATTATCAGACAACATCACGGGACGTCCCTGATCACCTATTTTTACGAGAAGGCCAAGGAGCAGGGGGAGAAAAAAGGCGGGAAATGCCTCCTGGTGGAAGAGGCGGATTTCCGGTATCCCGGCCCCAAGCCCCAGACCAAAGAGGCCGGTTTGGTCATGCTTGCGGATGTGGTGGAGGCGGCCTCCAAGACGCTGGTGGATCCCACCCCGGCCCGGATCCAGGGTATGGTCCAAAGAATGGTCAACAGGATTTTTTCGGACGGCCAGTTAGATGAATGCGAACTGACCCTGAAGGATCTTCATGAGATAGCCAGGAGTTTTAACAAGACCTTGAGCGGGATTTTTCACCATCGCGTTGAATACCCTGAACCCACGCCGCGGATTGTGGCGGTCCGCGAGCGTGAGGCTGCTGGAGAAGCAAGGGAATCGATTTCCAAGAAGGGGAAAAATGGAGATACGGATTCAATATCACCGGGAGCCTCCCGGGTTGAAAAAAAGGGAGATCAGGGCGAAGGTAGAGAGGGTCTTAAGCGACTTGGGCTGTCATGACAAGGAGTTGAGCATCCTTTTCACCGATGACCGCCGAATGGCGCAGCTCAACCTTCAGTATATGGGAAAAGAAGGGCCGACGAATGTTCTTTCGTTTCCCATGTATGATTTTAGTGCGCCGGCGGTAGGCCAGACCCCTGACATTGAAACAGG
>JAWOIH010000368.1:0-9446 GCA_046484725.1 Candidatus Desulfacyla sp.
CTTCCGAGACCCAATATCGACACAGGGATGGGGTTGGAGAGATCACCGCGGTTGTCCAGGGGGTGACCTCTAATTATGATACGGACCTGTTCAGGGATATCATCGGTCGCATACAGGAGTTAACACAGAAGTCATATGGGATGCAGGAGAAACAGGATGTGGCCTTCCGGGTGATTGCGGATCACGCCCGGGCCGTCGCATTTCTGATCGGCGACGGGATCATTCCCTCCAACGAAGGGCGGGGATATGTCCTGAGGCGGATTATCCGCAGGGCCCTCCGTTTTGGACAGCTGCTGGACCTGAAGGGACCGTTTCTTCGGTCCGTGTGCGGCAAGGTCATCGATGTCATGGCGGAGGATTACAGTGAGCTGATAGGGGGAAAGAGCTTGATTGAGGGGGTCGTGGAGAACGAGGAGAGACGCTTTGCCGACACCCTCAACTACAGCATGCGGGTTCTGAATGAACAGATAGAGGGATTGAAGGCAAAGGGACTCAATACCATCCCGGGTGAGGTGGCCTTCAAGCTGTATGACACCTATGGGCTCTCTCTCGATATTGTGGAGGATGTGGCGCGAGACGAACACCTGACCGTGGATACGGATGGCTATCGCCGGTCCATGTCCAGGCAAAAGGCCCTTTCACAGGAATCGTGGAAGGGAAGCGGAGAGGCGGAAATCCCCGAGGTTCTACGAGGACTTTTGGCGCGTGGCCTTGCCACCCGGTTTCTGGGATATGATTGCCTCGAATCGGAACCGGCGGTCATCGCCCTGGTGGCGGGCGGAAAAGAGGTCCGGTCGATCACGGCCGGGGAAGAGGCCGAGGTGGTGTTGGATCAGACCCCCTTCTACGGAGAGTCGGGGGGACAGACCGGAGATTCCGGATGGATTCAGACCCAGACGGCAAGATTTCGGGTGATGCACACCTTCAAGTCCGGGACCGATCTTTTCGTCCACGAGGGCCGTCTCGAGACCGGCCATATGGCGGTCGGGGATAGGGTCCGGGCAGCGGTGGGCCTTGAAAAACGAAGGGCCACGGCCAATAACCATACGGCCACCCACCTCCTTCATGCGGCCCTCAGGGAGGTATTGGGCGATCATGTGAAACAGGCGGGGTCTCTGGTCTCTGCAGACAGGCTCCGGTTCGACTTCAGTCATTTTACGCAGGTGTCTTTGGAAAAGATCGAGGAGATCGAACGTCTGGTCAACCGGCATATCCGAGACAATCTGTCCCTCCGAACCCAGGTGATGTCAAAGGATGAGGCCATGAAAACCGGTGCCATGGCCATCTTTGAAGAGAAATATGGCGATACGGTCAGGCTGGTCACCATCGGGGACGGGGTCAGCAGGGAGCTGTGCGGGGGGACCCATACGGAACGTACCGGAAATATCGGCCTGTTCCGTATTGTCAGTGAAGGGGCCGTGGCCGCCAATATGCGCCGGATCGAGGCCCTGACAGGCGAAGCGGCCTTTGAGTATACCCTGAAGAGAGACCATGAGCTGAGGACCGCGGCCTTGCTTCTCAAGACGACGCCTGATCAGGTGGGCGATAAGATCGAACGGATGGTTAAGACCCTGAAAGAGAAGGAGAGAGCGGTTGAATCCCTCACGGCGAAACTTCTTACCAATCGATCAGACGACCTCTTTGCCGGGACCCGGGAAATCAGAGGCGTTCGGTCAATCGCCCGGGAGGTGGAGGCCGGTTCCCCAAAAGAGCTTCGGGAATGGGCGGATCGAGTGAAAGACAAGCTCGGTTCGGGCATTGTCCTGTTGGGCGCAAGGACAGAGGAAAAGGCGATGCTGATCTGTCTGGTAACCCATGATTTAAAGGGATCGTTTCATGCGGGCGAGATTATCCGGCAGGTGTCGGCCATGGTGGGGGGAAAAGGCGGCGGACGTCCAGATATGGCTCAGGGCGGGGGGGATCGACCGGAAAAACTGAGTGAGGCCCTCGATACCTTGTATGGGCTAATCGAAAATAGTATAAATAGAATCGGTTACCCGCCCCCACCAGCACATGTCCCCTTCTCCTTTTTCGGCTATTTTTTCCTTGCAGATCTTGATCTTCTCAAGGGCCGAGTAGTACTGACCTACGTCGGGATAGTGTTCGATCAGATACAGATACCGGTTCATGGCCGGCCGGTATTTTCCCATCCTTAAGTAAAAATCGCCTACATAGGCTTCATGTTCGGCCAGTTTTATATAGCACTCCCGCACCTTCCGGCGGGCCTTTTCGGCATAGGGGCTCCTCCGGTACATCTTGATGAGCCGCTCGAAGTCCTCCTGTGCCTTCCGGGTATAGGACTGGTCCCTATCAATGGTGCTCACCCGCCTGAAATTGCACATCCCTTTCTGGAACATGACGTAGGGGATACTGGGATTCCTGGGATGGAGTTTTTCAAACTCCGTATATCCGTCGTAGGCCTCATCGAAAAGCTCTTTTTCGTACTGAGCGTCGGCCATCTTGAGTTCGGCCTCGGTGGCGAATTTACTATACGGATACCGGTCCTTTATCTTCTGAAACATCTCGGCCGCCGCGGAAAAGTTTCCGTCGTTAAATTCCTCCATCCCATCGGCCATGAGTTCGGCAGGGGTCAGTTCTTCCTCCCCTCCAAAGATGCTGTGCCACAGGGCGCATCCGTTCAACAGGAGGAGTATGCAGATCCCCACAAGCAATTGAGGGATCCATCTGGTAGGTCTGGCTGGCGGCATTATGTCACGTTTTCAAGGTATCTTTCTGCGGCAAAGGCTGCTGTCGCGCCTTCCCCGACAGCGGTGGAGATCTGACGAAGGAGTTTGGATCGGATATCGCCGGCGGCAAATACCCCCGGCACAGAGGTCTTCAGGTCATTGTCGGTCACGACAAAACCGTAGCTGTCCAGTTCCAACAGACCCTTCAGCAGGTCATTGTTCGGGTCGTAGCCGACAAAAACGAAAACGCCATCCACCCGAAGCCGGGACAGGTCGCCTGATTTCACATGTTTCAGCTCTATCTCCTCCACCCCTGCCTCCCCGAGGATCCGAAGGGGGATGGTATCCCATACGAATGCGATTTTTTGCTGTGCAAGTGCCCGTTCCTGAAGCAGCTTTGTGGCCCTCAACGCGTTTCGGCGATGTACCAGATGGACCTTGCTGGCGAACCGGGTCAGGTACAATGCCTCCTCTACGGCCGTATCGCCGCCGCCGATGACCGCCACTTCCCGGTCGCGGTAAAAGGGCCCATCGCACGTGGCGCAATAGGAAACCCCCTTGCCTGTCAGGCGCTCTTCCCCTTCGATTGCCAGCTTCCGCGGCATGGCGCCGGTGGTCAAGATCAGGCTTCGGGACTCCAGAGTCCCCTTCTCCGTGACCACCTCCTTTTTCTCCGGGGAGAGATGGAGTCGGATGACCTCCTGGTTCTGGATGGTGAGGCCGAAGTTTTCCGCCTGGCGCCTCATCAGGTCCATCAACTCAAAACCGGAGATCCCATCGGGGAAGCCGGGGTAATTTTCCACTGTATCGGTGAGCAGTACCTGGCCGCCGGGGCTGAGCTTCTCCAGCAACAGGGTTTTCAGGCGTGACCGCGCAGCGTAAAGGCCGGCGGTCAGACCCGCTGGACCACCGCCGATAATGATTAAATCTTCCATAGCATATTCAACATATTCCGAACAAAAACCCCGCCCTCTTCATTTCGTCGGGGTTGGGGTTTTGATATGAAATGATTACAACAGTTTTTTTAACTCCTTCTCGATATCGGCCTTGGGCAGTGCGCCAACAATGGTATGGGCCACTTTGCCTTCCTTGAAAAGAATGAGCGTCGGGATGCTGCGGATGCCGAATTTGGCAGGGGTTTCACGGTTCGCATCCACATCCATTTTGGCAATTTTTATTTTGCCCTCATATTCCTTTGCCAATGCCTCAACGGTCGGCCCGACCATTTTACACGGACCGCACCATTCGGCCCAAAAATCAACCATAGCGGGCATATCTGCCTGAACAATCTCCTTGTCAAAATCTGCATCCGATACGTGCAACAGATCGGCCATTCTTTGTCTCCTTTCAACACAATATTACCATGCGATTCCGGATAAACCGAAACCTAAGCGTTTCTATCCCTCTGAACCCATTCAGAGGTCCATGGGTTCAGCCCCTATTTTGTAGCACCCTCCACTCTCACTCCGGAGGTTTCCACATGACGACCCCGGTCTCTTCGACTTCCGGGGGCGGCGTTCAAGGTGCAGATAAACTCCTTTCCCCTGAACGCATCTCTTCAAAAAGAGACAAAATCGAGTCTGAGGTTTCGCCCCAATTGAAGGTTTTTGTGCACTGATACATTTACACGGCGGGTTCTTCCAGCAGTTTATTCAGATTCTTGATGATTGTCACCGGTACCGGTCCGGAGTTGGCATAAAGGTTTAGGACCTGATGAGAGACCTTTATCTTCTGCTCCACCGTGTCCCAGCCGATTCCCTTTTCTTCCACTTGTTTCATAAGTTTGATAAGCTCTTCAGAACTCATGGTCATCCTCCCTATTTTTTTTTGGGTGGGTTTAGGTCGGGGGGGTAGATGAACTTGGGATCTATCTCATACGTCCAGGGGAGCCCCCACCTCTGCCATCCATAATGTCGTCTATGGTTAAACCCATAGATCTTATTCCGTTTTGCAAGCTGCCGATAGAATTTATGCTTATTGCTGTCTGAAAAGAAGGGGAATTCAGGTCCTTCAAAACCGTTCTCTACGTCATAGACCTTCTTGAAACCGGCATTTAAAAGTTCCTTTGCCGCAAGTTCACTCCGCAGGCCGCTCCGGGAGATAATGAGGAGGTTGTCTGTGTTTTTGAAAACCTGGCTGATTTCCTTGATAAAATCCTTATTTTTGATGTTAATGGGATATTCGTATGAATCATTGATTTTGATCAGTTCTGTACTCATGAGCATAAAAGGAAACAGATATGCATTGATAGGATGCCCCACCAGCTGATACTCTTCCCGGGTCCTGACATCGATCAGGTAGGTGTCAGGGACCGTATTGAGCATGTCGTAGGCTTCGATGCACAGGATTTTTTTTGGTTCCTGCGCAAGCCCGCTGGTGGAGAGGGAGAGGAGCAACCCGATGCTGAATAAACAACCTGCTAAGACTAAAGGAATCTTTCTGTTCATACCATTGTCTCTTCCGCTTTTTTGTCTGGCAACCGGCCCGTCCCCCGAAGCGGACGGCCATATACCGAGCGCAACGCCTCGAGATTCAAGAAACACTTGAGTTTAAACCAATAATCCAGTACCGTATGTTTGTCAATGAAAAATCAGCGATGTTGAGACAATTCAACGCGCCCAATATCCAGGGCGCAACGTTCGGGGGCATGTGCCCTGTTACAGGAGGGAGTATTCGTCATGGCTATGAGTAATGTCTATTTTTGCAATCTAAGGACCTCTATGAAGGAAAATCTCCCAGCCAAGTTGAGGCGGCTTATGGAAACTGCCGGTTTGAGCAGCATCGTTGGGGCCAGGAACCTGGTCGCCATCAAGCTCCATTTCGGCGAAAAGGGGAATGCCGCCTTTATCCGGCCTATCCTGATCCGGCCGATCGTGGACGCGGTCAAGGATCTGGGGGCGGCTCCTTTTCTGACCGATGCAAATACGCTGTATGCCGGTACACGGGGGAACAGCGTTTCTCACCTCATAACGGCCACAGAGAACGGATTTGCCTATTCAGTGGTCAACGCGCCCCTCATCATTGCGGACGGGATCCGGGGCGCCTCCTTTGCCCCGGTCAGGATTGACCGGGAGGTCATAAAGACCGCCTACGTCGGAAGGGAGATCGCTGAGGCCGATGTCTTGATCAGTGTGGCCCATTTCAAAGGGCACGAACTGTCCGGCTTCGGTGGAACCATCAAAAATGTGGGGATGGGATGTGCGGCCAGGAAAGGGAAGCTTGAACAGCACTCGGATCTGTCGCCCAAGGTCAAGAAGAAGAAATGCATCGGCTGCGGGGAGTGTGTGAACCACTGTGCGCAAAAGGCCATATCCCTGGATGAAGGGAAGGCGGGCATTGATCCCGAAAAATGCGTGGGTTGTGGTGAATGCATTCTGATCTGCCCGAACGGCGCCATCGATGTCCAGTGGAATGCCGATATCCCGATGTTCCAGAAGAAGATGGCGGAATACACATGGGCTGTGTTGAAGGGGAAGGAGGAGAAGTCCCTTTTCCTGAACTTTCTGACCAATATTTCACCGGCCTGCGACTGCTACGGTCATAATGACGCCCCGTTGGTCCCCGATATCGGCATCCTGGCGTCCAGGGATCCTGTGGCCATTGATCAGGCCTCGGTGGATCTGGTGAATCAGCAGGTCGGGACTGCAGGGTCGTGCCTCACGGGGTGCAGGGGGTCGGGTGAGGACAAATTCAAAGGGATATATCCCAAGGTGGACTGGGCTGTTCAGCTTGAACATGCAGAGCAGATAGGCCTTGGGCACCGAGAATACGAGCTGGTCACGATTTGATTTTTGTCGAGACATTTTCATGCAGGGTGAGCGAGCGCTTTTGATTGACGAACCGCTTTCACCGGACTATAAGAGACGCCATTGTTTGACGAACAAGGTATTGCCTCAGGGATGCAATGTATGTCCTCACAAATCGGGGTGACTACCTTCTCCATAAAGATTGCCCAGTTATTGAGATGTTACGATGCAATCATCAAAAGTGTAACCGGATTTTAAGGGATGCGGCGCCATGAATAAGGATGAACTCATTAAAATTCTTCAAAAAGTTCTGGAAACAGATGCGATACTTGATTTCTTGAAGAAATTGGAAGAGAAAGAGATTGAGACGCTGGTGGCCTGCGTCAGAGACAAAGTGGATCAGGGATGACCGGGATGAAAGAATGGAATGTCGGCAGACTCCTGGAGGTCTCAGGAAGCTACTGGCAGGCATGCACCTTACATGCAGGCGTCAAACTGGGCGTTTTTTCGATCATCGAGGCCGGCGACGGGACCGCTGAAAAAATAGCCGGACATCTCCCCTCTGACGGGAGAGGGGTGGCGGTGCTTCTGAATGCCCTTGCAGCCATGAAGCTGATTGAGAAGACCGGGGACCGATATGTCAACAGCCCCTTCAGCAGGACCTTTTTGGTTAAAGATTCTCCACAATATGTCGGTTACATGGTGATGCATCACCATCACCTGGTGGAGGCATGGGCACGCCTGGATCAGGCGGTCCTATCGGGAAGGCCTGTACGTGAAAGGCGCCACTCGGACCATGAGGAGCGGGAGAGCTTCCTTATGGGGATGTTCAACATGGCCATGGGAATCGCCCCCCGTCTGTCAGGCGTCATCAATTTGAAGGGGAGGCGCCGTCTTCTTGATCTGGGGGGCGGTCCCGGCACCTATGCCATCCATTTCTGCCTTGCCAATCCCGGTCTGAACGCGGCAATAGCTGATCTCCCTGCCTCCAGGCCGTTTGCAGAAAAGACCATTTCCCGATTCGCTCTCTCGGACCGGATAACCTTTGTCCCCTGCAATTACCTCCAGGATGATATCCCCGGAAATTACGATGTCGCATGGCTGTCCCATGTCCTTCACGGCGATGGGCCTGATGAGTGCCAGATGATCATCCATAAGGCGGTTTCGACCCTGGTTCCGGGCGGAGTCATGCTGATCCACGATTTTATCCTGAATGACACGTCCGACGGACCGCTTTTCCCAGCCATTTTTTCCCTCAATATGCTGGTCAATACAGACAAGGGGCGTTCCTATACCGATGGCCAGATTCGAGACATGATGACAAGGGCCGGCCTGGGCCAAATCAAAAGGCTGCCGTTTGAAGGCCCCAATGCCTCGGGGATTTTGTCCGGGATTCTCTGATACGGAAGGTGCAAGGCGCGAGGCGTTAGGCATACGGTTTTTATCTGGAAATGCGTATGGCGGCATCTAACCATCCAACCATCCTAACCATTCCCAACCCTTCAATTCCTCAATCCTCATCCTACAGCACCTCTTCCCTGTAAAAGTCACGTTCCGATCTTTTTTTAGAGCCCTCAAATTCCTGGATCCAGGAATTAACCCGCTCCTCCCCATAGGCCGACTTCCAGGCGGCCACGATGACATCCACCGGGATGTCCGCATAGGTCCCGTGGTCCGCCACATATTCCATAAACAGCTCTTGTTTCAAATTGAAGGGTTGGAAGAGGGAGTCATGGAGGCCACTAAACTCTAGGGGGGCCACATGGTGCCGCTCACATAATTCCCTGTTGAAGGCCGGTGTTGCCTTAACCCAGCTGTTTTTCAGAAAGAACTCAACATACCCGTGGAAAACAAAGAGATCAGAGCCCATGAAATCAAGGAGCTGCCGGGTGGCCAGGTGGTTTCTGACGTCGGCAAATCCGATTCGTGATGGGATGTTGCAGGCCCTTCCCAGGGCGCAGAGGAGGGAAGCCTTGCAGACGCAGTAACCCCGGCCGCTTTTCAGCACATTGCTGGCCTGGTAATGTTCCGGGAGATAAAATGGACAGTAGGGATCATACCAGATCCCGTCACGGACGGCGTAATAGAGTTTTACGGCCTGTTCAATCGTATCCCGCGTGTCTCCTGTGGTTGTCGCGGCATAATCTTTGATGGCGGGGTGATCGCTGTCAATAATAGGGGTCGGGGTCAGGTATTTCGGGTCGATCAGGTCCATGGATGCAGCTCCTCGTTTGCATGTGTCGCTAATATAGGGTCCTATTCATTAAAAAACGCCTATTGGGTCCCTGTTTGGCGTCGCCATTTTTTGCTTGACACATAGTTACGATGTAGCTAAATTGTAACCACATCTTTTCCTGACTTTCATTAACAAAAATGGAAAATTACCATTTGTATAAGTAATTTACCTTCTATTATCCAGCTGCTGGGATTGGGAGCAGAGCTTAACAGAAATGCCCGAAGAAAAGAAACCTAAAAAAGAGAAAAACGTCACGTCGGGCGCAGGCCGAGGCAAGGTCAAGCTGGAGGTGTACGGTGAAGAGATGGTCGAAAAGGTCGTGAGGCAGAGCGGTAACAGCGGTCGCGTTTACCTTCCACCTGACTGGGTGGGATGTCGGGTCAAAATCATCAGACTTAATTAGCTAAGTTGAAATTTTTATGGATGAACTGGTCGAAAATCTGGAGATCCGGAGGATTCAGGTCGGGGACGCCGCTGACATCAGCAAGATCCAGTCGGCGATTACCCAGTCACCTGCAACCATCGATTTCAGGTATATTATTGAAGACCAGGTACGGAAAGGCGAAGATGCCAGTTTTGTGGCCGCAATCCGCGGTAAGGTGGTCGGCTACATGATCAGTTACATTGTGTTCGGCGGCTTCGGCCTTGAAAAAGGGGCCTGGATCGCAACCCTCGGCGTCGACCCCAAATTTATGGGACAGGGCATCGGCAAGAAACTGGCAGAGGCGATATTGGCGGTATACCGGGAAAAGGGGATCAACGATATATATACCACTG
>JAWOIH010000329.1:0-11922 GCA_046484725.1 Candidatus Desulfacyla sp.
CGCTCCCGGGGGAGCTGGGGCGAACCGGCCGACGATGTATCCTGTCTCAGCATGAATTACATCCACTACGCGGTTAAAGATTGCGGGACCTTTGAGGGGCCCTTTGCAGAACTGTTTCGGATCTTTTTGGATGCTTACCTTGAAAAAACCGACGATGCGGGATTTTTTGAGGTTGCACAGCCCTTTTTCGCCTTCAGGGTGCTGGTCGTCGCCAATCCCAAATTCTATCCCGAAGATACGGCCGAAACCAAGAGAAAGTTGATTGACTTTGGATCTTCAGTCCTCGAAACGGCGAGATTCGAACCGGAGAAGATTGCGGCATATCTGGAGGGGAAATGAGCTTCTGTTTATGGCTGACCGGACTACCGGGTTCAGGCAAAAGCACCATCCTGAAAGAGCTGTTGGAGAAATTGTCAGGATCGGGGATTGAAGCGGTTACCCTCAGCCTCGATCACATACGGAAGGTGGTCACGCCCAATCCTAAATACACCGATGAAGAACGGGGTATCGTATATCGGTCGCTGGTCATGATGGCGCAACTCCTGATGACAGAAGGTGGGAGGAATGTGATCATCGATGCAACCGGAAATCGCAGAGAGTTCCGGGATCTGGCCAGACGTCTGATTCCCGATTTTGCAGAAATTTACATACAATGCCCGCTTAAGACGTGCGAGGCACGGGAGTCGTCGCGCCGGGGTCAGCCTGTTGAAAAGGACCTCTATAAGCGTGCGGCGGAAGGGAACTTGAAGGGAGCCATGCCCGGTATTTCCGCACCCTATGAAGAACCCGAACATCCCGAAGTCATGGTGCAATCGGACATCTTGTCTCCCGGGGAATCGGCAGAGAGGATCATGGCCTATGTACGAACCAGATGGCCCGACCCAATAGTGTGAGGAACGTGAATATGCTGAAGACGGCGATTGAGGCGGCTATAGGGGCCGGTCGAATCATTTCTGAGCGGTATCCCGGCGGACGCAGCATCACCGTGAAAGGCTTCCGTGATCTGGTGACCGATGCCGATAGAGCGGCGGAATCGCTGATTTGTGAGCTGATCCAGGCCCGGTTCCCCGATCATGCCATCCTGTCTGAGGAGGCGGGAGGCAAGGCCATCGGCAGCGGATTTACATGGGTGGTGGATCCGCTGGACGGGACGACCAATTACGCCCACCGTCACCCGACATTCGCTGTGTCCATTGGGGTGCTGGAGCATGGAAAACCGCTTGTGGGGGTTATTCATGACCCGTTGCGCGATCAGACATTTGTGGCCCACAGGGGGGCCGGGGCGAGGCTTAACGATGTGCCGATTCATGTCAGCGGCGTAGGGCGGATTAAAAACGCACTGGTAGGGCTGGACTGGGGACATGAAGATGAGGTACGCGAGCGAATGTTGCGCTATCTGCAGCGGCTCCTCCCATGCTGTGGGACGGTGCGCGCCTCGGGTTCGGCCGCACTGGCGCTGGCCTATGTGGCGGCCGGCTGGACGGATGCCTATTTTCAGCCGGGATTGAAACCCTGGGACGCGGCCGCAGGCATACTCCTTGTGAAAGAGGCGGGCGGGCGGTGCACCACCATGAGAGGCGAGCCATACCGGGTTCAATTGCCCGACTGTCTGGCAACGAACCGCTTTATCCATGATGAATTGCTGAAACTGCTCAACGGGGAAGCCTGAAATAGATGAGGGAACGGCGGTATGGAAGTTCAGAATGATGGCCTGGTTCGAGGCGGTGGAACGGGGAAGGGTTTTCAGAATATTGCCTTCTACAGTTTCATCATCGATAGCCTGCCGGTGGGCGTGATTACGGTCAGTCCCGAAATGAAGGTGACCAGCTTCAACCGGTGGGCCGGGAGGATCACCGGGTATTCCGAGCAGGAGGCGGTGGGTCGCTATTGCGGCGATGTCCTTCAGGGGGGAATGTGCAAGACCAACTGCCCGTTAAAAACAGCCATCAACCGGCACCACCCCGAGGTGAGGGTTGATAGTACGATCAAGAACCGGCGTGGAGAAATCATCCCGGTCAGGATGAATACGGCAGCGCTCTTAGACGACAACGGCAACCTCATCGGCGGCGTGGAGGCCTTCCAGGACATTTCCCGCCTCAAAACCATGGAGCGGGAAAAGGACAATCTCATCTCCATGTTCGCCCATGATATGAAGTCTTCACTGACCGTCATCGGCGGCTTCGTCCTGCGGCTGATCAAGAAATCAGGGCAGATTGACGAGAAAAAGCAAAAGGAGTATCTTGGGATCATCAGGAGAGAGTCGGGAAAGCTTGAATCGCTGGTCAGCGATTTTCTGGAGTTTTCCAGGTTGCAGGCAGGACGACTCAAATTGAACCTGAGCGCCACTTCCCTGGATAAGGAATTGATGGAGCTTTCTGACGCCTACCAGTTGAAGGCCTCGCAATCCGGACTCCGGCTGGAACTCAAGAATGAGGAAGAACTCCCGGTGATCATATGCGACAGCAACAAGATGCTCAGGGTTTTCAGCAATCTCTTGGACAACGCCATCAAATTTTCAAAGGACAAAGGGACGATCACCATCTCCACCCATGCGACCCCCGACGAGGTGATTGTGGAGGTCCAAGACGAGGGGATCGGTATTGACCCGGATGAACTCCCCTATGTTTTTGACAGCTTTCACCGGGGCAGGGGGGTGGAACAGAAAGAGGGCTTCGGCCTGGGACTGGCCTCTGTAAAGGCCATTGTCGAGGGACACGGAGGACGGATTTCCGTTGAAAGTGAACCGGGTAAAGGATCTGTATTTTCGGTAATCTTGCCCAAGACGCGCCAGCCGCAGGCCCTCCCCGTCATCGTGGCGGACGGAATTGGCGGGGGGTTCTGATCGTTTGCGCGGTCATCCGTCCATCGCATATCATTCAGATGAATGCGGATGCATTCAAACACCTTTTCGCGAGGGAAATGGAATATGAAAGATAGAAAATACCTGTTCGGCCCGGTGCCGTCCCGGCGTTTTGGGCGGTCCTTGGGCGTAGACCTGACCCCTTACAAGACGTGCAGTCTGGATTGTGTCTTCTGCCAGTTGGGCCGGACCACGGATAAGACCGTTGAGCGTCGGGAATATGTCAACATGGAAGAGGTCCTTGGTGAACTCGATGAATGGCTCGAAACCGATGGCAAGGCAGACTATATCACCCTCTCCGGATCAGGGGAACCCACCCTCCATGAGCGCTTCGGAGAGGTCCTGGCATTGATCAGGGAGAAGAGCGACATCCCTTCCCTCCTTCTGACCAATGGGACCCTGCTCCACCTGACGGAGGTGCGGGAGGCGGCCGCGCTCGCCAGCGTGGTGAAGGTCTCCCTGAGCGCCTGGGATCAGGCCTCTTTCGGCTGGGTGAACCGGCCCCATGCTGAACTGCGGTTTGAAGAATTAATCAGTGGACAGAAGGCCTTTCGTCGGGAGTACACGGGCCAGTTGTGGATGGAGGTCTTTCTCGTGTCCGGCATGAACGCCATGCCCGTAGATGTCAGCAGGATTGCCGCGCTGGCAGAGGAGATCGGGCCGGATCGGATCCAACTCAACACAGCCATACGTCCGGCCGCAGAGGATTTTGCCGTGCCTGTGTCTAAGGAACGGATGGCTGAATTGACGCATCTTTTTCACCCACAGGCGGAGATCATTGCCGAATTTTCGAATCAAAAGGATCTCAAGTCGAGGGCCAACAAGGAGTCGGTGCTGGCCATGCTCAGGCGCAGGCCCTGCACCGCAGGCCAGATTGCCGAGGGATTCGGGATGCACCTCAACGAGGTATCGAAATATCTCGGAAACCTGTTGAGCACGGATCAAATCCGCACCGAGAGAAAGGGCGAGACAATTTACTATGCGGCTGCGGGAAAAAAGGGGTAGACTGGGTAAGTGCCTAAAATGCCTAAAGTGAGCTAAAGTGCCTAAAGTTCAAGAAGGGGGGCCGGAAATCTGCCTGAAGGCCTGATCTTCCATATGAAGGTACACCTGTGAACTCCCATAAGAACGATCCTATGAAGACCCTCCGTGAACGGATGGCCGCTGAAGATCAGGTTAAGGAACGCGTGGATGAAGAGGGAAACCGGTGGACAAAGGTCTATTTCGGTGGAGGAGAGCACTTCCGGAACTGGCTGGAGCAGTGCAGGGAGTTGGGGGAGGTGAGGGTCGAGGAGGTGGATTCGACCGGCTACACCTGCTTTGAGCAAGGGGGCGAAACCCTGTACCGGATTTGGATGAAGATAGATCAAAGAGAGGGGACCCGTTGATGGTGAACATGACATGACCATGCCTGAGACAGAAGGAAGGCCCTGCCAAAGAGCAGGGGGGATTGTTGCAGACTCCGATGCGGTTGGCTCGCAGGAAGACGGGGCCAAACCCGGCCTGTGGACCCGCTTTTTGAATTGGATTGCGAAAGGCGCAGCCCAATCAAAGGCGAACACCTCCTTTTGCCCCACCTGACAGATCAAGCATTAAACCGTGCAGGTCAGGCACGGGCACCTCCTGAACGCGGAATTCGGAGCGTGGAACGTGGAACAAGGGAAGTTGAAGACAATCCGTGACCACCCCTGACCTTCTTATTCAATCACGTGGATATTCTTTTTTCGGCACATCTCCTTGAGCACCTTGGGCCAGACCGTGGCGCTGACCTCTCCCAGGTGGGCCTTTTTCAATAAAAGCATGAAGGTCCGTGACTGGCCGATCCCGCCGCCGATGCTCAAGGGTATGGTATTGTTGAGTACTGCCTGGTGATACGGCAGTTTGAGAAAGTCGAGCTGGCCGGTAATCTCCAACTGCTCCCTCAGTGTTTCGGCATTCACGCGGATCCCCATGGAGGTCAATTCGTGGCGGCGCCGGGTCACCGGATTCCAGACGAGGATGTCGCCGTTGAGCCCGTGCATGGGCCTGTTGTCCACGGATACGCTTTCCGTGATCCAGTCATCGTAATCCGCTGCCCGCATTTCGTGGGGGTAGCCGTCTTTGAGGGTCCAGCCGATCCCGTAGATAAATACGGCAGAGTGCTCCTTTACCAGCTCTGTCTCCCGCTGTTTTCGCGGTAGATCGGGGTATCGGTCCAGGATGTCTTCGGCGTGAATAAAGGTGAGCTTTTCGGGCAGATCCGGATACCGGTCTGTCTTGAGCTGAGGATAGAGGCTTTGGACGTGGGTTTCAGCCCCTTTAAGGACCTTCCAGAGGTTCTCCACCACGTCCGTCAGGAACTGAAGGCTTCGCTGTTCTTCGGTGATGGCCAACTCCCAGTCCCACTGGTCCACATAGGCGCTGTGATCGTGGTCGAGGAAGTAGTCCTTGCGGATGGCCCGCATGTCGGTCACCAGGCCTTCGCCGATCTTCATGCCGAACTGTTTCAGGGCCATGCGTTTCCACTTGGTGGCCGCCTGCACCACCTGGGCATCCACCGGATTCTTGTCATAATCGTTTGAAATATGGAACTGGATAGGCGTCCGCGAGCCGTCCCTGTCCAGGTAATCATTAACGCCGCTCTCCACATCCACGATGAGGGGGACGGTCACCCGTATCAGGTTGAGTTCCTTGCAGAGGTTCTCCTCAATGTAGTCTTTTGCCGCATAGATGGCATTCTGCGTATCTCTTGGGGAGAGAAGGGAGGTGTAATCATCGGGTAGAATTTTCTCCAATTCCGCATAATCGCCAATGCCCGGTCCTGCCAGATCCGCTTTCTTGTCTGTCATGTGTATGTTCTCCTCAAAATGATATGGTCACCCCTATACGCGGTGATCCGGTGCTGATATCACAGGGTGCCCGATCCGTCAATCCCTATTCCGCGCGTCGGGCGCCTCTCCGGTGTATCCGGACGGGGGGCATCCTGAATCTTGTCAGGCCGATAAGTGAGTGCCCAGGGTTTCAAATCGGCGAGTGCCGGAGGCCTCATACCGGCGGGGCCCGGTCTCCACCAGATCTCCCTCATCCACCAGCAGCTCGCAATGACTGAGGATTTCATTCATCGCCATGTATTTCCCCGGTCCCTGAAGAAGAGATGGCTCAAAGTGACGCTGGACGATCTCTTCGACCATGCCATGGCCCCTTAAGACAATATCAACAATGGCGGCGCACCTCCGAACATGGTGTTCAAGGAGTTCATCGATTCGCTGCGTCAAATCGACAACATTCCATCGTCCCTCATAGTAGAACCGGTGCGCCGGAAACACCTGCATGTCCGGATGTGCCGTCCCCAGGCGTCTGAGCTGTCCTAATGACCGGAGATAACGCTGAAGGCCCAAAATCTGCCCTGCTTCCGGGAACATAGGGCCGACGATGCAAGCAATCTCGCCGTACATCTCCAACCGGGTCGGCCAGGGGGTGATCTGCGGCAGCAGGATATCGCCCACGATGACGGCCTCTTCACCCAGTATGATGGCAAGACAGTCCGGGCTGTGACCGGGCAGATGGCAGGTAACAATGTCGGTACACAGTCTGTCGGTGCCGCTGCCGACAGCCTCCACTTCAATGTGTTGCAGCATGCGGTGGTATCCCAGGCAGTTGACCGTGTAAAAGGATTCCGGCATAAAACAATGCCAGCACTTTGCCGGGAAATGCCGTTTGTAGTCAGCCGGGGCCATATCCGGATACTGACGGATCAGCAGATCATATATGGCATGAGCCTTGACCTTGAGGGAGGTTATACCTACCAGTTCGGCCAGCCCTCCGTCGTGGTCTTCATGGCCGTGACTGATCAGCACAAACCCCAGATCCGACGGCTTCACGCCGGCAGTGGCCATCATCTTCAGCAGTTGCCGGCCCTGTCCGTACCGACCCGCGTCTACGAGAAAGGGGGTGTCTGCCATGACCGCGTAGTTCCAGGTGTGTCCCAGATCCCAGTTGCCTGAATAAAAGTTTTCCGTGGGAAGCCCGAATATGTCGAGCCCGGACGGCAGCCGAAACCGCACCACCATGCCGTTTCCACTCCTATCTCCCTGTTCGATGATGTTTCCGTATTTCAAAGGATTACACTCCATTTCATGGATACCTGAGGAAACTCGACACCAAGGCAAAAACCGCAGTTGAAAAATGCCCGGAACAAATCAAAATCTGTCTTGCGGCTAATCTACCACAAATGGATGGTGGGAGCAACTTGGCGCGGTCCCATCATTTTTCGCCCTCCTTGCACCGTTAATCGCTTAGAATCTGGCCCCACAACCGCTTCCTTTTCCTTGCTGAACTCTGGTCTCCATTTCTCATCACCCTGCCATCTTTGACCTGACTTGCACAGGTTTGGGTTAATACCATCAGGGTCTTCTCAGTGCGGATTAGCTCCAACGCTTTGACGTCCAGGTGGTCACGATGTTCATGGGTCAATTCAAGACCTGATTGCACCCCTTGAGGAAAAATTATATGATTTTGAGTACGAACAGGCATTGTTCGATCTGTCTCAGTTAAAAAAGCGGCTCGGGCTAAAAGATCATGCGTGATTTATTTTGTGACCAAACATTTGACCCAAAGCCCATCTTTTGTTATAGCCTGTTCTGAACAGGGTTTTGAATATTTGAGGGAGAGGAACAACCCATGCGAAAAAGAGTGGTCGTCACCGGCCTTGGGCCGGTAACCCCCATCGGTATCGGGAAAAAGGCTTACTGGGAATCTCTTTTAGAGGGCAAATCCGGCGCCAAGAATATTCACTTTGAAGGGTGTGAAATGGATCAATACCCCTGCCGGGTCGCCTGCCCCATTGACGGGTTTTCTCTGACCGATTATCTGCACAAAAATAAGGATTTCAAGTACCTTGGCAGGACCTCCGAATTTGCTATGGCCGCGACCCGACTGGCGCTGGAAGACGCGGGATTTGAACTTGATGCCGTTGAGATTGAAAAAGGCCGTCGCACCTACGTGGTTCAGAAGACGAATCCCGTCAGCATCGGGTGCATTCTGGGTATCGGCGCTCAGAATATGGATCTCTGCGAAAAGTGGCACAGGCAATTCCTGAAACACAATGGCCCCAAAAGGGTTTCCCCCTTTGCGCTACCGCATGTACAGATATGCTCCGTACCGGTGAACGTCACCATGACCTTCGGCATCAAAGGGATCGCCTGCAGCGTGTCCACCGCGTGCGCATCCGCAAACCATGCCATTATAGAGGCCTACAAGCAGATCCTTCTGGGCGAAGAGAAGATCATGGTCGCAGGCGGCGCGGACGCATGCATTACCCCTTTCGTATTCGGCGGTTTTGTCGCCATGAACGCCATGAGCAAAAGAAATGACGACCCTGAAAAGGCCTCGCGGCCTTTTGACAGAGACCGGGACGGCTTTGTTATGGGCGAAGGCTCCGGCATCATCATTTTAGAAGAGCTGAACCATGCACTTGAAAGGGGCGCGCACATTTACTGTGAACTCTCCGGCTACGGCGCCTCATCGGATGCCTATCACATAGCCGCACCCAACCCCGAACCGGACATGCAGTCACAAGCCATGAAGGATGCCATGAAAAGGGCTCGGGTGTCGCCTGAGGAAATAGATTATATCAATGCCCACGGCACCTCCACGCCATTGAACGATCCCATCGAAACCCTGGCGATCAAAAACGCACTGGGAAATGCCGCAAAAGATGTCGCCATCAGTTCCACCAAAGCCATGACAGGCCATTTGATCGGCGCTTCGGGGGGTATCGAAACCATTGCCACGGCGCTGATGATTGAAAACGGCAGAATTCACGCCACCATCAATCTGGAAAACCCCGGTGAAGGCTGCGATCTTTTTTATGTCCCACAGAAGCCCATCCGCAAAGACATAAGAAACGCCATCACCAACAGTTTTGGATTCGGGGGTCAGAACGCCTCTCTTCTGTTCAGCCGATACGACTCATAATCCTGAATGGCAGATCACTTTTATATCTCGGAGGCCTTCAAAGACTCTCTGGATTGAGCGCGAGGGCCTTCGAATCCCATCAGATTTCTGCTACTCCACCAATACGGCTACCGAATCCATCCCCCACCATGTCCCGGTGATTCTCCCGTCCGGATCATCAAGGGCAAAATAGAAAATGTAGTGTCCTTTCGGCAATTCCATGTTCAGTATCTCAAAGGATGTCAGCTCAAACACGCCCGTCTGGATGCACAGGTTGATGCGGGGAAGCCAGACCGTTGGATGCACATAAGAATACCAGTCGCCAGGCGGAGCAAAAGGCGTGGACGCCGCGATCCACCAGTCGGCATTCTGTCCGGCTTTTGCGCCGGGTTTGAGAGATACCGTGATGGAAATGGGTGAACCGGATGAAACGGTAATGGCGCTATCCGATCCATTGGCCTTGATATCCGGCGTAGGGGCAGCCCCACCATCCCAACCTGCGATTCGTGCCAGTAACCACCAAAAGGCCCTGGCCTTATTCTCGCAGCTTTCATAGGTGGTGTGACCGGCTTCATCTCCCCAATAGTGGGGATGCTCCGAAGGGATGCCGTTTATTGTGTAGTGTTCATTGCCGTACCAACAATCCAGATCGGCAAAATCAAACAATATCTTGTTGTGCTGACGGCAGTATGCCCTGATCTGCTGGTTTGCCTCATACCTGTTTTGCTCCTCCTGACTCTGGGCATTGCCTGTCATATACACAAAAGTGACGCTGGGGAATTCGGTTTCCAGCCGTGTCATGTTATCCAGGTAAACCTGGGCTTGGGATTGGGTATAGTCATCCAATTGGGAGCACCAGGCCCATAGCGATATGTTAACGTCAAAGCTCGTCAGCACGGACCGGGTGATGTCCAGGGCGGAATCGCCTTGCCAGTAAAGATCCGGCGTCACATAGGTTTCACAATCGCTGTCATAATACTGACCGTCCATCAGGCTCAAATGGGTGGTGGTCTCGGGGACCGTACAGTTGTCCGGATAATAGCTGTATTTTGAATCGGCAGTGGAGAGTCGCTCCAACCCCACTGTTATCTGTTCCCCATGGGAGGTGTGGGCATAATGGATTTTCAGTATGCTCTTCACCCGGCTGATCCAGTAAGCCGGAATCTGGGTAATATCCGTGCAGGTGTGGTCGATGGTGATGGCTTGGGAATAACCGGGAAGCGAAACAAGTAACATACTGACCCACAAGATCGAACATCCAAAAAATTTGAACTGGCCCATGGCAGACTCCTTTCTTCGGTTCAATTTCCGATAATAAAAAGTAAGTTTGCGTGGCTCCCAAATGTCTCTTAAGGCTATCCCTCCCTTACGTCAGGTCTGGGTCCTCGGGTTGAGCACACGGATGGCGTCTGTGCCATAGAACCTGACAGGGCTGCCTTTGTCATCAACCACGGTGATGCTGGATATATCCCCATCCGCTTCTCCAGTCGCTCTATTCCGGGTAGCTTCAGCAAAACGCCTTGCCAGCTCCCAAACCATGACGTCTGAGGTGAGAAACGGTTCTCCCTCGGAGGGGAAGACGTCTGGAATCCATTGATCCCCCTGCCGTCGCTCAAAGCGCACACGGAATCCTTTGGGTCTTTGAATCCAGCCTGCGCCTATCTTCTGCATCGCTTCTTTCAAATCCATTTTCTGATCCCTCATATGAAACCTGATCCTGGATACTCGATACTGCTTGCTTATCGGGCGTTGGACGTTTTATGTTCGACGTTAGTCCCTTACGGAGTTTCCGCCTGATCCGGCAGGCCTTCTTGCCGGCCAGAGTCAACGCTCACAAGCGGTTTTCACTTCACTCAACCAACCAGGTTCTTCGCTTCCCCGCAGCCCTCCGAAGCGCCCTGTATCTGAACGAGCCGCCTCGGCATGGCAAAACCGATCGCTTCATGGTCGAAACGGAGTTTGATCTTTTCGAGCAGGTCGCAACGGGTGCGCCAATAGTCGATGTTTTTGACCCAGGACCAGGCGGCCAATTGTACACCCCCCAGGGTCAGATCGATGACAAAAACCCTGGCGGGCGGACTCTTGAGGATTCTCGGGTCTTGTGCCAGGATCTCCGACAGGACCTGCTTGGCCTTGAGAAGGTCCTCTTTATATCCGATGGGAAAATCGATCCGGATCTGCCGGTTGGGTATGAGATGATAGTTGATCAAATAGTCATTGAGTACCTTGCTGTGGGGAACGAATACGGTCTTTCCGTCAAAGGTCCGGATGCGCGTGTTCATGAGGGTGGTGCCCTCCACCTTCCCAAGAAGCGTACCGGTCTTGATGGTATGTCCCACCTTAAAGGGAAGGGTAGGAATGAGCGGTCTGAAAATTATCACAATACCGATGAGTACCAGTGAAATGGCTACCAGAACCCGACCCATCACCATGGCTTTCAGACCGAGGAATTGAGCGGCCATGGCCACAAAAAGGGTGATGATCAAGATAAAGAGGACATTGACCACTACCGAAAGGGTGGCCTCCTTCAGGCTCAATCTTCGAAGGATCCGTCTGGAGTACTTGAGAAAGAGTTTGGCAAGCACCAGCCCAACCACCAAAACGATGAGTGCGCGGACGATACCCGGGCCGTAGAGGGTCACCATATCGCTCATCTCTTTAAGTTTCTGCAGTTCAGCTTCCATCGCATTCATGCCCGCCCCCTCCTTCATAGAATTCATGGTTCATTTCCCATGGGAGTCTATGGTAGACTCTTTAGCTTCTTAGAACTCAGGGGCCCCGCCCCAATTGGAATGATGGAACATTGGAATAATGGGTTCAGCGGAAGGGAACCATCTAAAACAGATGATTTTGCGCTTTTCATGCCCATCAGGCGCATCCGAAAAGGTATGGAATCGGTCTTTGGTTGCAAGCTATGGCTTCTATGGGACCCATCAGCAGCCTCCCTTTGGTCCAGCCTTGACCGTAAAATCCCTCCCAGGCCGGGCCTGCAGTCACTAATCCGAAGTCCAGCTTGCCCTCATGCACAAATCGTGCGTTGTGAATGGGACCGCCGGTTACCATCACATCTCCCTGCAAGCCCATTTTGTCATGGAGCAGTGCGGAAAAGCCGCCTGCCCAGATATAAT
>JAWOIH010000141.1:0-9084 GCA_046484725.1 Candidatus Desulfacyla sp.
CTTGGAACCCCTGATCAACTATTTTCTATCCAATTGCGCAACAGACCAGGAAAAATTTCCCTGTCTTCAGACGGGGATATTCCTCATGCAGGTAACCGGATCCCTGGACGCAACCCCACAAGGGTCTTTTCCGGCAAATCAACACCGTTTCAGAGAGAGAATTTTGAAAGGGGCATTTTGCAAGGGTCTCAATAAGGGGGAAAAATGAACAAATCACAGATGATAGAAGCCTTGGCCAAAGAAGAGAAGATACCCCTAAAAAAGGCGGAAGAGGTGGTGAACACAGTCTTTGGAGAGATTGAAGCAGCCCTCATTAGAGGTGAAAGGGTTGAAATCCGAGGACTCGGGAGTTTCAAAGTAAAGAAATACGGCGGTTACCAGGGTCGAAACCCCAAGACAGGGGAAATGATAAAGGTATCAAGTAAAAAGCTCCCTTTTTTCAAGGTGGGAAAAGAGCTGAAAGAGCGGGTTGACCTCCAATAGAGAAACGTTCAGAACCTTGGTCGTGCTAGACGGGGAGTTAGCGGTGCCCTGTAACCCGAAATCCGCTCATGCGGGGTTGAAAATCCTCCAGGAGAACTCTGACTTCACCTGCTCCTGTGCCGCATTCGGCGTTGGCATGGACCCCACGTAACAGGCGCTCGTGAACCCCGTCAGGTCCGGAAGGAAGCAGCGGTAAGTGAGAATGCCTGTGTCGTGGTGACCTCTATGTTACTTCGCCGTGCGGCAGGGACGGATGAGTCTTTGTTTGAATGAGGATGCACGGCCAAGGACTCCTGAACCTGTACGAAAAGAGATCCCTCTTTGATGGATCCCCTCCTGAAGAAAATCATGCCTGACCGACCCGGTCTGATATGGATGGAGCAGCCTGTTCCATATCTCCGCTACTCTCTTCTTTCCAGTTACCCACAGCTGTCACACGCCGTGTTTACCCGGAATGGGGGCATGAGCTGTCCGCCGTATGACCGCCTGAACACCAGTTATGATGTAGGAGACCTTCCCCTTCATGTTGCTGCGAATCTTGCGATAATCAAAGATACCCTTTGCGCCAAAGAACTCTTGACCATGAAACAGGTTCATAGGACCGGGATTCTTGTGATTCGCACGGGAGACGACAGGTGCAGGGTCCAGACGCCGTCAGCAGACGCCGTCATAACAAATGTCCCCGACCTTGCCGTTTTGGTGAAGCAGGCTGACTGCCAGGGGGTCATTCTATTCGACCCCAACAGGAGCGTCCTGGCCATCGTCCATTGCGGCTGGCGAGGGAGCGTCGCAAATATCCTTGCAAGAGTTGTGGCGGGGATGAAGGGCGAATTCGGCTGCGAGGAGGGCGACCTGCTGGCGTGCATCGGACCCTCTCTCGGTCCCTGCTGCGCCGAATTTGTCGATCATAAAATGATATTCCCGGGGGAATTTCAGGCATTCCGGGTCAAACCAACCTATTTCGATCTAAAGGCCGTCAGCCGTTGGCAACTCCTGGGCGCAGGGCTCACGAAGGACCATATTCAAATCTCCGACATCTGCACACGCTGCCGTACAGACCTCTTCTACTCGTACCGGGGGGAGGGAACGACAGGACGATTCGCGACCGTTGCAATGTTGAAACAGGGAGGAACACGTCATGCAAACGTCCACTAAGTATATTACCGTCACAGGCGGCGTCCTTTCAGGCCTCGGCAAAGGGATCGCCGCCGCCTCTATCGGTCACCTTCTTTCCTCAAGACTAAAGATCATACCCATTAAGTGTGACGGCTATCTCAATGTGGACCCCGGGACCATGAACCCGTTTGAGCACGGCGAGGTATTTGTCCTGGATGACGGGGGAGAGGTCGACATGGACTTCGGTCACTATGAACGGTTCCTGGGGGTCACGTGCAAATCCAATTGGAACCTGACCATGGGCAAGGTCTTCGACATGGTGAGAAAAAAGGAGCGACGGGGAGATTACCTTGGAAAAACGGTGCAATACATTCCCCATGTGACCGATGTCATAAAAAATCATATTTTTGAGGTGGTCAGAGACGAAAAGCCGGATCTGGTCATCATAGAGATCGGCGGAACCGTAGGCGACATCGAAAATGAACTTTTTCTGGAGGCCATGCGCCAGATGAAAGAAGATGTGGGTAGAGACAACATTATCTACATTCATCTCACCTATGTGCCGATTCCCTACGGGGTCAATGAACAGAAATCCAAACCCACACAGCAGAGCGTCAATCTCCTGAAACAGCGCGGGATCTTTCCCGATATCATCATCGGCAGGTGTCCCGATTTTCTAACCAGAGAAATCAAGGCCAAGATCGCCAGTTTCTGCGATGTCAGTCCCGAGGCGGTCATCACCGGTCTGGATGTGGAGGATATCTACGAGATCCCGATTATTTTTGAACAGGAAGGCCTCCCCGAGATTATCCACAAGAAGCTCAATATCTACAGCCCGCCTGATCTAAGGAAGTGGAAGAATCTGGTGGATAATCTCAGAACCCCCGACAGGCGAATCACCGTTGCCATGTGTGGGAAATATACCCGGCTGGAAGATTCCTATGCCTCTATCATCGAGTCGTTCAATCATTGTTCCGCCCACTTCCGCTGCAAGATAGATCTCAAGTGGGTCGAAACCACGGACCTGAAAGACGCCTCGTTTCTGGAGGCCTTGGACGGCCTTGTTGTCCCCGGTGGATTCGGGTCACGGGGAACCGAGGGTAAGATTGAGGCGATCCGCCTGGCCAGGGAGCAAAACATCCCTTTCTTGGGCCTCTGTCTGGGGCTCCAGTTGGCGGTCATCGAATTTGCCAGGAATGTCTGCGGCCTGACAGGGGCCAATTCTACGGAAATATCGCCGGAGACCCCCCACCCCATCATTGATATTCTCCCCGAACAAAAAGACGTCACAGACAAGGGAGGCACCATGCGGCTCGGGGCCTATCCGGCCTTGCTGAAAGAAGGGACCCTGGTCCATGCCCTGTATCGCAAGACCGAGGTATCGGAGAGGCACCGGCACCGGTATGAGGTCAATCCGGACTATCATGAAGTTCTGCAGGAAAACAAGATGGTCTTTTCCGGTATGTCTCTGGACGGCAGGCTGGTTGAATTTATTGAATTGCCCCAATTGAAATTCTTTGTCGCTACCCAGGCCCACCCCGAACTCAAATCTCGAATGGAAAGCCCGGCCCCCCTGTTTTACGGATTTGTCCGGGCATGTCTTGATAGAGTGGGCGGCGCGGCGTCCCAGGAGGAAAGGTAGTAGTTGATGATGATCCTGCCAAGTTCTCCGGCCCTGATGCCCAGCTTTTCGCCATGGACGCCCATGACGGCCACACAGACCTTTTTGGCCCCATCGGGTGAAATGGCGTAGGCCGTCAGCCAGTCATACTTGAAGCGGCCGGTTGGGTCGTTGATAGTTCCGGTCTTTGCGCCCAGTTCCACATCGCTAAACGCCTTTTTTGTCCGTAATCGTTGGAAAGAGCGCCTGCACGTCCCGTGGGTGACGGTCTCCCGCATTAGAATCCTGAGATCTCCGGCAGTTTCACTGCTGATGGAATCCGTCATCCTGGACGGTCCGCCCCGATACAGGATCTCGCCGTCCTCCCGCAGAACCCTCTTGATGATCCAGGGTCTCATCATCACCCCGTCATTGGCAACCGCGGAGGCCAGAAGGGCCGCGTGAAGGGGTGATATCACGGTCCTCTTGTTAAAACCGGTGGCGATTTCCGCCAGGCCGAAATCATCCTCCGGCACATTGACGATGCTCCTGTCCACCGGAAAATCAAATGGAATCGACCGATTAAAGAAAAATTTTTCAGCCGAATCGGTCATAACCTGTTGGCCCAGGTCGTATATCCCCAGTTTTCCAAAAACAGGATTAATCGAAGAACCAAACGCCTCCTTAAAGCTCATTTCGGTGGTGTATCGTCCCCTCGTCTGTTTCAACTGGCGCTTATACAGGGTATATTTATACCCATCGAAATAGACCTTACGATCCGGAGTAAACCCTGCTTGTTCCAGGGCAGCAGCCGCGGCCACAATTTTGAAAAGGCTGGCAGCCGGGAAATCCGCCTTGAGGCAGAGCCCCTCCCCATTCCCCATGGCATCATAACCGACCATGGCAAGAATCCGGCCGTCCTCGGGTCTCAGAACCACGACGGCAGCCTTCACGGTGTGTGATTTTTGAAGGAGGTCGGCAACATAGTGCTGCAGATCCGGATCTATGGACGATTCCACGATGAGAGACTCGCCGCCCCTTTCGAGGACCAGCCGGTCGCTCAGGTCTGCAGGATTCAGATCCAGGTCCGCCAACTCAACGGTAACAGGCTTCTCCGGCAAGGGCCCCGTCTTCGATGCCTTCCCCATCACCGAAGAGCGGATCCCCGCCTGCCCCGTCTGCTCGGTAAGCCATGGAACGACGAGAAAGAAAAAAAAGAGGCCGGCGAAGAGGATGCCCGAACAGAGGATAATCAGCGGCGCCCGCGGAATGGGCTTCCTCGACGGATGCGTCTTCTGTGAGATGCGGGTGTGTTCCCGCCAGCCGGAAGAATAGAGGTGGTTCTTGCTCATGTGAAACGTCGCGTTCAGAGGTTGAAGGTTCAGGGGTTCTGGTCCGTTCGAGGTTCGACGCTCTACGCTGGGTGTCGGACGTTCATGCTTTTGCGCGGTGAAAATTCCGCTTCAGGCAAACCGGCCGGCCCGCCATGCCGGAGGTTTCAGATGGGACAGACAAGCCAGGGAGGACGGTTGCGTGCCGAAGGCGGATCTTATGGGGAGATGGCGTCCATCCCTCCCATGTAAGGCCGGAGCGCTTCGGGGACGGAGATACTCCCGTCTTCCTGCTGATAGCTTTCTAAAACCGCCACCAGGGTCCTCCCCACGGCCAGGCCTGATCCGTTGAGGGTATGCACCAGCTCTGTCCCGCTCCCCCCCTTCCTTTTGAACCGGATACCGGCCCGTCTGGCCTGAAAGTCAGTGAAATTGCTGCACGAAGATATCTCGCGATAAAGTCCCTGCCCTGGGAGCCAGACCTCCAGATCATAGGTCTTGGCGGCCGAAAAACCGATGTCCCCTGTGCATAAGGAAATGACTCGATAGGGAAGTTTCAGACGTCTGAGAATCTCCTCGGCGTTCCGGGTCAACATCTCCAATTCATCGTAAGATGTCTCAGGCCTCACAAACTTGACCAGTTCCACCTTATTGAACTGGTGCTGCCGGATAAGGCCCCGGGTGTCCTTGCCGTACGATCCCGCCTCGGACCGGAAACAGGGGGTATAGGCCGCGTAATAGATCGGCAGATCTTCCTCGGTGAGGACCTCCTCCCTGTGGATGTTGGTAACAGGGACCTCTGCCGTAGGAATCAGATAGAGGTCCCATCCTTCCACCTTGAACAGGTCCTCCTTGAACTTGGGCAACTGCCCCGTTCCCGTCATAGAGGCCCCGTTGACCATAAAGGGGGGCAGGATCTCGGTGTATCCATGTTCCCGCGTGTGCATATCGAGCATCAAGTTGATGAGGGCCCTCTCCAACTTGGCGCCGGGGCCTCGATAAAGGGCAAATCTCGATCCTGCAATTTTGGCCGCACATTCGAAATCGAGGATACCCAGGGCCTCCCCGATTTCCCAGTGCGGACGGGGGGCAAAGTTCATTTCTCTGATCTCCCCCCAAGTCCGTATCACCGGATTATCCGTTTCATCCTTTCCAACCGGTACCGAGCTGTCCGGGATATTGGGAATCACCATGAGCATCTGATCAAGTTCTTCAACAAATTTAGGGAGTTCTTTCTCTTTTTCCTTTATCTCAGAAGCAACGGTCTTCATTTCGGCAATGACGGTTGAGGCATCCTCGCCCCTCTTTTTCATGGCCGCGATCTCTTCGCTCACACGGTTTTTTTGATGACGAAGCGCTTCCAGGCCGGACAGGATTTCCCTTCTCGTCTGATCCAGGGTCTCAAACCGGGAGATATCCAGATCATATCCCCGGTTTTTCAACATATCTTCAATATCCTTCAGATGGGACCGAACGAATTTTAGATCAAGCATGGTCTTCTCCTCGACAAACCCGGCAAATCCTCATTGCCATTCGATTGACCCCTTATGACGCATACCACCTACTTACATGATAGCGCATGAATGGTCAAACGTTTTACAGCAGAAATCGGGTTTGCAGTTTGATGTGACCTGTGTTATAGCACAAAACGTCTGCAATCATCTCCTGATAACAGGTTCACAACACCGGAAGGCCCGACACATTACATGCTCCACTGGGGCTGCTAAGCATGAAACATTCGACATCAAAAAGCCGATCCAATATCTTCTGGGACTTTTTCGCCTCGGTCAAGTTGGCGATCATACTGCTGATCATCCTGGCCATCGCATCCATTTTGGGAACACTCATCCCTCAGCAGCAGGGGGCCGCCCAATTTGCCAGCCGCCTCAGCCCTGGTATGTTCCGGGTCTTCACCGCCCTCGACCTTTTCGACATGTACCACTCCCTATGGTTCAGAGTCCTTTTAGGGTGTATGACGCTCAATCTGATTGTCTGCTCTCTTGACAGGTTTCCCGCAACGTGGAAACGATTTACGGCCCGTCCGGAACCCGACCGGACAAAACCCTTTGATGGTTTACCCCCGGGGCAATCCTGCCAGACAGACGAGGCACCGGAACAAGCGGCAGACAGGGTCGGCCGACTGCTTCAATCCCGGTACAGAAAGATGAGGGAAAAAGAGGCGGAGGGAAACCGCTTCTTTTATGCAGAGAAGGGAGGGCTTTCCCATTTCGGTGTCTATTTCGTCCATTTGAGCGTACTTCTTATCCTTATGGGCGGCCTGGTGGGCTCCTTTTTCGGCCTCGAGGCCTATGTCAATATCGTGGAGGGGGAAGAGACGGACACGGTCATGCTCAGGAAAGATATGCACCCTTTGAAGCTGGATTTCCACGTGCGCTGCGATCGGTTCACGGTGGATTTTTATGAAACCGGCGCGCCCAGGGAATTCCGCTCCGACCTCACCTTTCTGGTGAATGGCAAAGAGATCAAAAAGATCGGCCTCCTGGTCAACCATCCCGTAGAGTTTATGGGGGTTACCTTTTATCAGGCCAGTTACGGCGCCGCCCCGGGTAAGACGGTCGACCTGAGGATATCCGGTCCGGGGGACTCGGTGACCGCCATGAAGGTCGAATCCGGAAATGCGGTTGACCTGCCCGGCGGAGAAGGGACGTTCCGGGTGGTTGACGCGAGGGGAGATATCATGAATATGGGGTCTGCGGTCCGGATCTCGGTCCAGCCCGCGAATACCCATGAAACCGTCGAGTTCTGGGTGTTTAAGGATGGGGAAGAGGCCCTAAGCAAGCTCCCGGGGCCGATGCGCCAGTCTCGCAAATTCAACCCTGCGGCCTTCAAGCCGTATACCTTTTTCCTGGATGACCTGGAGACCCGATATTATACCGGGCTTCAGGTAAACAGGGACCCCGGCGTTCCTGTTGTCTGGGTGGGTTGTTTTTTGATGGTGGTGGGTCTCTTTTTCACCTTTTTCACCTCCCACCGCCGGGTATGGGTTCGGGTGCTGGGGACGGGGACGGGGACCCGAATCGACGTGGCGGGGATGGCCAACAAGAACCCGGTCGGTCTCGAAAGGGAACTGGAACATCTGGTGAGAGATATCCGGAGAACTCACAACTGACGATCGACTGTTATAAGAAGCCTGTGACCCGCAAGGAGGCGCGAACCCTGGCGTATGAAGTGACACGTTCAAATCGGAATTTTTCCTTTATAACGATAGACGCTCCGGACTCGTCACCCCAAAAATCGGACGAACCAGCAACCCGTATCCAGTATCAAGGAACCAGCCTGAACGGCTGATCGAACACTGGACCAGAAGGGCCGAAAAACATGTTAGATTCCATCATCCTAAGCTATACGACATTTGTCTATTTCGCTGCGTTTATGCTCTACCTCCTCGGCATGGTCATGAACCGGGATCTTCTTGCCAGGCTCGGCACCTTCGCCTCTCTCATCGGACTTATTGCCCAGACTGCGGCCATCATTCTCAGGTGGGTGACGTCCTACAGGATGGGCATCGGTCATGCCCCCTTTTCCAATCTTTATGAATCGCTGATCTTTTTTGCCTGGACCCTCATGTTCCTCTATATGATTGTGGAATGGCGGACCAAGAACAGGACCTTTGGCACCTTTGTCACGCCGCTGGCGTTCCTGGCCATGGCCTATGCCTCGTTTTCCCCCAATATCAGCAGCCACATCCAGCCGCTGATCCCCGCCCTCAAAAGCAACTGGCTCATCAGTCACGTGATCACCTGCTTTTTCGGCTATGCGGCGTTCGGTGTTTCTTTCGGTCTCAGCATCATGTATTTGCTGAAGCGACTGGACGCGCCGGAGAGGAATAACATCTTCTTGAAACTGATTCCCTCACAAGGGATTCTCGATGATCTGAACTACCAGATGATTGTCATAGGCTTCCTGATG
This sequence comes from Candidatus Desulfacyla sp., assembly GCA_046484725.1. Classification (GTDB taxonomy): domain Bacteria; phylum Desulfobacterota; class DSM-4660; order Desulfatiglandales; family Desulfatiglandaceae; genus AUK324. Next base: position 8,461 of record JAWOIH010000141.1, read on the forward strand.
TTGACCCTCGGTATCATCACAGGGTCCGTCTGGGCTCATTCCGCATGGGGAAGCTACTGGAGCTGGGACCCGAAAGAGACCTGGTCTCTCATTACCTGGCTCATCTATGCGGCCGTGATCCATTCACGCATGGTAAGGGGCTGGAAGGGGAAGAAGATCGCAATCCTCTCCATGGTTGGGTTCTTCTGCGTCCTCTTCACCTATTTCGGCGTCAACTATCTGGCCGGTCTTCACAGCTACGCCAAATAACGCACAAGGGAACCGGTTACGGGTTTCTGGACGAGGGTTGGATGATTAGGATGTCTGAATGACCGAATGGCTGGCCCCTGGGGATGCCCTGTTTTCTGAGCTCTGGCATCCGACTTCCGATCTCTGGCCGTTGTTTTCCTACCGTCCGGAATCCCTCGCAAACCTCGAAAAGGCGTCAAAGTAGTCTTTTCCACCCACCAGGTAGGTATCGTTATGACCCGCCCTCGGTATGGGGTAAAAGGACTTGGGGGCCGGTGCAGCCCCGTACAATCGTTGCCCCATGGAAAAGGGAACCATCTCATCCGCTTCTCCGTGAATGATGAATTTGGGGACATGGATCGATTTGATTTTCTTGAGGTTATTATAGTTGGCGGG
>JAWOIH010000223.1:0-2974 GCA_046484725.1 Candidatus Desulfacyla sp.
TCTTCGGCATCCAGCTCCACCAGCTCGGACTCGATGGCGGCACAGACGGCGACGACCTCGGCGTTCTCCTCCTCGGCCAGCTTGCGCACGGTATCGAGGGCGAAAAGGACCTGAATGGAAAGACCGTGGCCCTGGAGCGGGGTTATTACAATGTTCAGTATTTTCGCGATAATTTTTCCGAGGTCAAGACCCGGGAGTATGGGTCCACCAGTGAGGCCCTGGATGCCGTGTCCAGGGGCGAGGCCGATGTCTATGCCGGGAACCGGGCGGCCGTAACCTATTTGATTGAGAAGGAGTTGATGGCCAACCTTCGAGTGATGGGCAGAATGGAGAAGCCCCCGGTGGTCCTGTGCATCGGCGTGCGCAAGGACTGGCCCCTGGTCGCAGGCCTTTTGGACCGGGCACTGGCCTCCATCACCCGCGAGGAGGTCCGGGGCATCCATCGAAAATGGCTCGACGTCATGGAGGATGCCAGGACCTCCCTCGACCTGACGCCCCAGGAACGGGCCTGGCTCAGGGACCATCCGGTCCTGCGTCTGGGATATGATCCCGATTGGCCGCCGGTCGAATACGTGGACAAGGAGGGGAAGCTGGTGGGCATGTCGGCGGATTTTATGGCGAAACTCAACGCCATCACCGGCATTGACATCAAACCGACAAAACCCCAGGGCTGGCAAACCACGCTGGACGAGATGAGAGAGGGAACCATCGATATCCTCTTCTCTGCGACCCGCACCCCCCAGCGGGAGGCATTTCTCCGCTTCAGCGAGCCCTACCTCCGCTTTCCCATGGTGATCGTGACCGATCAGGGGGCCCCCTACATCGGCGATATGAAAGACCTGCGGGGAAAGCAGATCGCAGTGGTGAACGGATACGCCAGCCATGACATCCTGAAGGACAGGCACCCGGAACTCGATCTCCTTCTGGTGGATAGTGTCACAACAGGGCTCACCGAGGTAACTCGGCGAAAGGCCTATGCCTTTATCGACAGCCTCGCGGCCATCAGCCATGTCATCGGCCGGGAAGGCATCGCCGGCGTCAAGGTCTCGGGCGAGACCCCTTACAGCTTTGAGATCTCTGTGGCGGTCCCCAGGGAGCAGCCCATCCTGGCCGGCATCATTCAAGAAGCCCTGAACAGAATCAGCGAGGAGGAGCGCAACGCCATTTTCAAGCGCTGGGTCTCCGTGACGTACGAGGGAAAGTTCAATTACGCCCTGTTGTGGAAGGCGCTGATCGGGGCAATGCTGATCTTTGCTGCGGTCCTGTATTGGAACCGTCGTCTGGCCCGTGAAATCAACCTTCGAAAAAAAATCGAAGGGGAACTGGTGGAGGCCAAGGAGGCAGCCGAATCGGCCAACCGGGTCAAGAGCGCCTTCCTGGCCAGCATGTCCCACGAGCTGCGCACCCCCCTCAACTCCATTATCGGGTTCACCGGCATCATTCTCAATGAACTGGCCGGTCCGTTGAATCTGGAGCAGAAAAAACAGTTGAAGATGGTCAAGGGAAGTTCCCACCACCTCCTCAACCTGATCAACGATGTGTTGGATATTTCCAAGATCGAGGCCGGTGAGGTGGAGATCACCAAAGAGGCGTTCAGCATGCCTCAGGTCATCGACCAGGTGGTGGAATCGCTCCGCCCCCTGGCAGAGCAGAAGGGACTGTCTCTGTTTGCCCAGGTCGACCCTGACGTGGGTAGGGTGGTGAGCGACGAGCGTCGTATTCGGCAAATCCTCATCAACCTGGCCAACAATGCGATCAAATTCACTGAAAAGGGCGGGGTCCGAATCGCCTGCCGAAGACAGGATTCGGCCATCGAGGTTCGCGTGACAGACACCGGCATCGGCATCCGTGCAGAGGGTATGGAGAAGCTCTTCAGGCCCTTCCAGCAGCTCGATATGGGAACTGCCCGCAGATACGAAGGGACCGGGCTGGGCCTGTCGGTGTGCAAGCGGATTCTCGATTTGCTGGGGGGCCGGATCTGGGTCGAGAGTCAATTTGGAGAAGGCTCGATCTTTGCCTTCACGCTCCCCCTGGTGAATTCGGAATTCATCCGTCAGAGCAGATAAAAGGCGGACACCTGAACTCCTGACCGTTCGCGCGGAGTTTACCCGTGAGGGTTTTATCCGCTTGCGAAACCGGAGGAAAAAGATGACGAAGAAAATCCTGATCGTTGAAGACAATGAACAAAATCTCTATCTGACCACGTTCCTGATGGAAAAACAGGGCTATGACGTGGTCCAGGCCCGGAACGGACAGGAGGGGCTGGATGCTGCGGCTGCCGAGCGCCCCGATCTCATCCTTCTGGACATCCAGTTGCCGGTGATGGACGGGTATGAGGTGGCCGGGCGCTTGAAGCAGGCCCAGGAGACCCAATCGATCCCGATTGTAGCGGTGACCTCTTATGCCATGGCCGGGGACCGGGAAGCCGTTTTGGCCGCCGGCTGCGAAGGGTACATTGAAAAGCCGATCGATCCGGACAGCTTTGTCGAGCAGGTGAAAGGATTTTTGAACGCGGAGCGCGGAAGTCGGAACGGGGACCAATTCGGACGCTGATAGAGTCGGGGCACGAACAGGGAATGGCAACTGGGCTGTTGACGCCAGGTCTCGGAGAAGATATAGCTTAGAAAAACTGTTTTTGGGATGATGGGTCAGATATCTCTTCGTTTTCCAACTATTTTTTCAATCAACAATCGCAAATCGACAATCGCAAATCCTGGTGGAGGGAGGCCCTGTATGATCAAAATACTGATCGTTGAAGACCAACCCGAAAGCCGCTACATGCTAGAACAGCTTCTGGCATCCAGGGGTCACCGGGTCATGTCGGCTGAGAACGGGGAGGAGGCCCTGCGGCTTGCCCGGGAGGACCCGCCGGATGTCATCATTTCCGATATCATGATGCCCGTTATGAACGGATTCAAACTCTGTTGCGAGGTGAAGAAGGATCCCGCCCTGAGCCATCTTCCGTTTATCTTTT
>JAWOIH010000238.1:0-4510 GCA_046484725.1 Candidatus Desulfacyla sp.
GGCCTTTGCCCGATCTTACCATGCAACCCGGCACTTTTCTGCTGGTATGGACGGATGGCCAGCCACAGCAAGGCCCCTTGCACGCCAGCTTTAAACTTAACGATGAAGGAGAAGAATTGGGCATCTTCGACAGTGAAACCACAGGTTATTTTCTTATCGACAGCGTGTCGTGGGGGATGCAGACTATCGACATATCTTTTGGCCGGCAGACGGACGGAAATGAGCCCTGGGTCTTGTTCAACGCCCCCACACCCGGATACAGCAATACGGCTTTCACAATAAGTGAGAAAAAAGAAATCCGGGATAACATTCATTTTTATCCGAATCCTGTTACTGGCGGTATCATTCATTTAAAGGATACTTTTTCGGGTGTTATGATGGATATTACGGGAAGAGTGGTGTGGAGGGGAAATGATGTGGTTGCCATCGATGTCAGCACTTATGCTGAGGGTATTTATTTTCTTCGGGATATGGACGGAAATAGAGCAAAGGTCCTTGTTTTTGATTGAATAAAAAAAAAGGCCGCCGGTGATTTTCGGCAGCCTCTTCGGATGGATTATTCTATTATTGGATTAGTGTTTTTTTGGGTGGTGGGCCTATTTCTCCAAAGGGGTTTAAAAATCCTTTCGATTGGGGTAAAAGGATAACCAGAGGGCCGTTCGGCCTTGAAAAAACTGAAAGGAGAGTGCCAATGATCCGGGCAAAATTGTGGTTTCGATGTGCGGCCATGCACGATCCGGTGACGCCGGTGATTGTAAAACCTGCGGTGATCAGCTGGGACGCCAAGAGACGGGAGGTGGAACTGACCATCGAGCGGGCCTTTAACGGGGATGAACTGGTCCTTCGGATGAAGGGGTGGGTGACCGTGGATGTGAAAAAGGTCATAGAGATCGTCAAGCGATACGGGTTTTTAAAGGTTCTGGATGAACGGGACCTGGTGGTGGAGGTGGAGACGGAAAAGGCGTTCGAGGCCTTGAGCCGCGAGCTGGCAGAGGCCTTCGGCGATCAGTTGGACCTGGAAAAGGGATGACGGAAATAGATTCCGAACCGGTAGAGGTTCCCATTGACGGGGTCCTTGACCTGCATACCTTTGCGCCTGGGGATGTGTCCTCCCTTGTGGAGGAATACATCCGGGTCTGCCAGGAGAGGGGGATTCATGACCTCAGGATTATCCATGGAAAGGGGAAGGGGGTCCTGCGCCGGATTGTCCATGCGCGCCTTGAAAGAGACCCCCGTGTCCTTGAGTTCGGACTCGATGCCGGGGCTTCGGGGTGGGGCGCGACCCTGGTGAGGCTCAAGGGAGAAGTGACTGAAGTGAGCTAAAGTGACTAAATGATTAGAGCTAAAAGTGACGAATGGGAGGCCATGGCACCTTGAGACGAAGCTGCAAACGAACTCAAAGAGCCCAACAAACCCAAAGAACCCAACGAACTCAATAAACCCCACGAACCCCATGCCTCATGGGAGCTGTCGCATGGCCTCGAACATCCGGTCCCTGTCCACCGGTTTCACATGGCGGACAATCCATTCCCGGAACTTCTGGCCGGCAGGGAGCGACTGCTTACAGCTCATGAGGTCCAGCTTGACCCCGAGGGCGTCCGCGGCCTTTGTCGCCATGATGGGCCATATGTCGCCGATATCCCCAACAACAGGGAGGCTTCCCGGGATCCTGGCAAACCCCGACATCTCCATGCGGAAGGGGATGCGCATGGACGTGGTCTTGGGAAGCCCCTTGTCCACTGCCGCGGATACCATCCCGGATGATCGCTCCTTTTGCCAGGCCTTTTCCAGATTGGGGTCCAGGTCGATCCGTATGATCTTCTTGTCCCTGAGCGAATAGGTCCATCCCCCTTCCCAGTCCGCCCATATGCCGTGACCTGTGAACCGTTCGAACGGGCCGTCATGGACCTCCTGAGAGAGGGCCAGGGACGATTCGATGATCACGTCCGCGCCGGCCAGGAGGCGGGCCATCCGCTGGCATCGCTCGGAGATGGGGATGGAGTCCCCGATTGAGAGGCCCACCTCGCCGCTCCCCACCAGCTGGGGCACGGTAACGAGAACCGGCAGCTTATGTTGTGCCCCCGCCCCTATCATGGTGTAAGGATCGGCGCCGTGACCGACCACCTCCTCAAAGGGAAGGCCGTACCGTCTCGACAGGGCGAGGACGTCCCGGGCCAGTCGTTCCGTGCGAAGCCCGGTGGGATAGGCCATGTTCCCGGCCACCTTGATGATGGTGTTTCCCCTGGCCCGTCTCATCCTCCGATAGAGCGGGACGTCCATGTCACACTCCCGTTGATATGCCTCTAAAAGCTTTTCTGAGACAAGGCTGACCTCGAACTGACCGTCGCAGGGGAGTTTGTCCGTATGGAACCCAAAGGCCCTCCCGTCGATCCGCTTGACCCTTTCCAGCGCCCCCCCCATCTCATGACCGATCACTGCGGAGCTGGTAGAGACCCCGTCGATGATCTTTTTGTGCATCAGTTCGGCGATCAGGGTCGTGACCCCCTCATGGATATTGGGTCCGCTCCCCACCACGGCGACCACCCTCCCGCCCCGTTCCTTGGCCTCGACCACCGCCTTCACGGCCTGGTCCACTCGTGTCCGGGTCTTGGGGGCAAGGCCCGCGTAAAGGGTATGGATGATCTCGCGGTCCATATTCATGGGGTTGCTCCTTTCGCTTCCTCGGGGATTGAGGCGGGACTGAAGGCGATCTCCCTCCTGATGGTAATGTCCCGTTTCGGGTAAGGAATCTCGATCTTCTCCTTGTCGAAGACCTCTTTCACACGGTCCGTGATATAGGAGATGGTATCCATCCGCTTGCGGGGGTCGCGGATCCACACCCTGGCCTCCAGGTCCACGGAGGACTCCCCGAAGTTCTTGACCACCACCTTGGGAGCCGGTTCTTTCATGACCCAATCCAGTTCCAGACTTACCTGAACAATCAGGCCCTTGGCCTTTTTGGTATCCGCTTCATAGGAGATCCCTATCGGAATCCTGACCCGGATCTCTTCTGAAATCGCCGTATAATTGACGATATCCCGATTCATAAGGACATTGTTGGGGATTATGATTACGATGTTGTCCGTGGTTTTGATCTTGGTGGCCCGAAGCCCGATATCCACCACATCGCCCCAGGTGGCGGAATTTTTGGGGGCGGACCAGACCTCGATGCGATCCCCCACCTTAAGGGGTCGATCGATGATCAGCAGGATCCCGGAAATGAGGTTGGAGAGGGTGTCTTTGGCGGCGAACCCGATGGCCACCCCGGCCACGCCCGCGCCGGCGACAAAGGGCATGACATTTAACCCGAGCCGGTCCATTGCCATGATGGCCCCGGCCACGTAGATGGCGATCCCTGCAAATTTCTTTGTGAGGTCCACGATGACGGCGTCCATATGGGCATCGGTTTTTGCAGCCAAATTTCGTTCCAGATAGGGGATGAGGCTGTTGACGATACTGGCGGCAATGGATGTCAGGAGCATGATCATGAATGCCCCGAAGATCCGGTTCATCATTTGGGAATTGATTATGTTGATGAGGGCCATTCCCACGAACAGATAGACCCCGTAATGCCCGGCCCGCCGAATCAGAAGGAAAAACCGGTCGCTGCTTCTGAAAAAGGGGCGGTCCTTAAATCGATTTTCCATGCGTCTGATGATCAGGCTGATCAGCCACCAGGCGACAGCGCCGGCGATGAATATGGCCGCAACATGCGCACCGATCTCCAAAAAACGTTCCGGGTTGGCCATGAACTGGTCGTAGATTTCCTTAAAGGGTATTTTCATCTGATTTCCCAATCTGTTTATGACAGGGTCCCGCCGGTGCAGGTCGATGCCGGGGTTGATTCCTTTACTTTTCCACTAACAGATACCGGTCCGGTTTGAGGCGGGCAAAGATCGTGGCCCCGGGGCAGGGGGCGACCAGCTTTTTCTCATAGCCGGCCCCCAATACCTGAAAAAGCTCCACGCAGCAGGAACAGAGAAGGGCGCTCCGGTCAATGGAATAGGGGATTTTCCGACCTTCTTCCTGGATGAAGAAGCGGGGATGGATGAAGTTGGCGTGATTGGCCGTATGGGATCGATACAGGATATCGTAATCCTGGACATCCGAACCGAGTCTCCTGGCCCACCGCAGGTAGATCCCTTTCTCGGTATCCGCCACATGTTTCCAGTCTTCGGGCATCCGTTCTATGAGCTGATTGTCTTCGAAAAGGGCGTTCTTATCCTCCACTGAGGCCAACCGGGGCGGCCTGAAGTCGGACTCCGTAATAACGGCAGCCCGCCGGCCCCCATGGTTTTCCAGCTCAAAGGAGCTGACGACCAGGTAGAGGCCGTTCTTGTCCGACGTCCTGTACCAGCTTCCCTGCCTGCCGCAGGTGTCGTTCCAGACCTCCGGTGGGACAATGGAGATCCGGTTGATGATGTCGAGGGGGGTGCAGACGATCCCCTTGGCCGTTTTTACCTTGATGTTGCGGGATGCCAGTTCATCTCTCAAGGCCTCTGATTCGTCT
>JAWOIH010000245.1:0-5818 GCA_046484725.1 Candidatus Desulfacyla sp.
ATTGGGTTGTGTCAATCCGAGGATGCAATCGCGGATTCTGTTGAGGCTAAGATGGAAATGGCTGACAAACTCGTCGATGTTGTGACGGCTGAAGGTATTTCTAAGGAGGACCTTTACATTGATGCCTTGGTCTATCCCCTTGCAACCAATTCTTTGTCGGCAGCAGCAACCCTGGAAGCGATTGGAAATATCATGAAGACTTTTCATGGTGTTCACACAACTTGTGGGCTGACGAACGTATCCTATGGACTTCCTAACAGGAAATTGCTCAACCGAACTTTCCTGATAGCCGCCCTTTCGGTTGGTATGGATTCAGCGATAATGGATCCGACGGACAAAGGCCTTTACAGCTCGCTCAAAACCATGCTTACGATCATGGGCAAGGACGACTTCTGTTTGGAATACCTCACGGCATACCGTAACGGGAGGCTTGAATAAAGCCGAGGTTAAAGCTTCCAAAAGCGAGATTTGCTGGCATGGAGTGCAGTCCGTAAGTAGAGTTTACTTGAGACCTGATGTCTGGCAATTTTGGAGTTGAGTTTCGCATTTTTAGGATGGCCAAAACTAACTTGCTGGAGTTTCATAAGGAAAGTGAAAGTATTGGCAGGATGTTGCTTTAAGCAAAGAGACGGTATACAAACATTGATAATTGGGTTTGAGGAACGGTTTTGGCATAATACGAACATCTAAAATGACCTTTTACCTGGTGCTGTATTTGGAGAGAAAATTGTTAAGAACTTTGATTGATAAAACAAGTACAGCCACGGCAAGGCCTAAAAGACGTCGCCAAAAAGATTCTGATATTCATCGTCACAGGCAATACTGTTTCTTTGTGCAGCTTCAAACTTGATGTTAACAATTGATATCACATGAATTTACCAGGTTGATATATTGAGCCATAACGCCCAATACCGTGAGCGCCTGAACGACCATAAATCCCACCATATCTTGTGGCTACCCGCCATCATAGAGACGTGCATTTGTGTCTGCAGAGAATCTGAGTTGAGATGTTGGGCTGCTTGACTTGGGACAGGTGGGTCCGTAAGATTTCATCAAATGGATCCGACTTATCCCAAAAGACCCTCGACGCTTCCCAACCCGACGCCGTAGGCATTCCGGTTCCTTTTCCTTTGAGACCCAGACCCGTTTTGGCTGTTTTTCACCCCAAAAAGGGATCTGCATTAGCGCATCTATAGAGAATGTCGGTTAAAAGACCGGGCCAATCGAGTCGAAAATGTTGGTTTCACTGTTCGCCGCCAGCCTTCATCAACTTCGCCAAAGCCAATTTCAATCGAGATTTCCACAATCCCTGCAACCCGATGCTTGGGAGGCTGTCCAGGGCCTTTGTCCGTCGCCTTCTGGGAGATCGTCAAAAATATATGGATGCAGGGGGCTACCGGGCACGTCCGCACAGCCTTTCCTGTAACACCCGCATGGAACCTTCAAAGTCGGCTTCGCCAAAGACCTCGATGGTCACCACTCGCGTGTCCCCGTCAGTGAGGCGCAATAAACGATCTGAAAGGGTCTCCAGCAGTCCGGCGGGGAGGCATTCGAGACTCACGTGGTCCACATCCCGTCGGCCTGAACCCCATGGATGTGAAAGACCCGGGCACGATCGACCCAGCGATCCAGATGGGCCGCCACATCCCGGCCGTGCACGAGCAGATGGTCGACATCGAGGCAGACCGACAGGTCGAACGCCTCCGCCAGGCCGGCCACCAGGTTGAAGTCATAGTCCAGAGACCCACGTAGCCCGAAACGGCCTGGGAAGCGGTGAAATGCAAACAGGGACGGCCGTCGAGGGTGCCCGCAATCGTTTTCCCCGCCACCCGTGTCTCGATCCTCAGCCGTTTATCCATGGGAATGCTGACTCTAATGCGCTCGCGAAAATGGCGTTTGTTGTTGATAAACTCCAGCAACTGCGCCTCCCCTTCGTCTGCGTCCAGGGCCGGCACGAGGCAGTTGCCCACCTTCACCGGACCGAAGTATAGGGAATTTTCCCTTGCACGTAAGGCCAAATGGGGGTGGGGAAGGACAGATCTTTACAAATCGCGCATAATGAGTGATTATAGGGTCGCCATCACGGCGATTGTGAACCTGCACAGGCGGCAGAAGGAATAGCATTCAAAAGCCATGTCCTTGATGACTGCGAACCCATGAAGGAGATGAGATATATGCAGGCATTGCCCACGAAATCCTGGCACCATCTGGATTTGGAGGAGGTCTCACGGACCATCGAAACCGATCCGGCAAGGGGCCTGACCGAGGAGGAGGTCTTGTCCCGGCGCAAGGCCCTGGGGGAAAACACCCTGACGCAAAAAGTGGGGCAGGGACCGGTCATCCGCTTTCTCATCCAGTTCAATCAGCCCCTGGTGATCATTCTCCTGGCGGCGACCCTGGTCACCCTGTTTCTCCAGGAATGGGTGGAGGCCGGGGTCATCTTCGGGGTCATCCTCATCAATGCGGTGATCGGCTTTATTCAGGAATCCAAGGCCCTCAAGGCCATCGACGCCCTGGCCCGGGCCATGGTGAGCAGCGCCATGGTCCAGAGGGCCGGCAGGCGGCAAAAGGTTCCGGCCCGGGAACTTGTGCCGGGGGATGTCGTCTTTCTGCAATCCGGCGACAAGGTACCAGCGGATGTGCGCCTCTTTGAGATCCGGGAACTCCGCGTCGATGAGAGCACCCTTACCGGTGAGAGCCTTCCGGTCCAAAAGGAGGACGTGATCCTCTCTGAGGAAACCATCCTCTCGGACCGCCGTAACATGGCCTACTCTTCCACCCTGGTGACCCATGGGGCCTGCAAAGGCGTGGTGATTGCCACCGGCGACCATACCGAAATCGGCCGCATCAACGAGATGATTTCCTCGGCTGAGGTCCTGGCCACGCCCCTCACCCGCAAGATCGAACACTTCAGCAAAATACTCCTGTATGTCATCGTTGTCCTGGCGGCCGTTACCTTCCTGGTGGGATATTTCCGGGGCCAGGACTGGGTCGAGATGTTCATGGCCTCTGTGGCGCTTGCCGTGGGGGCTATCCCCGAGGGATTGCCTGCGGCCATGACCATCACCCTGGCCATCGGGGTTTCGCGCATGGCCAAACGAAACGCCATCATTCGGAAGCTGCCGGCGGTCGAGACCCTTGGAAGCACCACGGTGATCTGCTCGGACAAGACCGGTACCCTCACGCAGAACCAGATGACCGTCACTGAACTGTATGCGGGCGGCTCTCTCTACGCCGTCACGGGCGTCGGGTATGCACCGAAGGGCGACATCGCCCCCAGGGAGAACGGACCGGATGCCGCCGCCAACTGGGCCTTGCTTGAGACCCTGAAGGCGGGGGTCCTCTGCAATGATTCCGTGGTGAAACAGACCGGCGAAACCTTTACTGTAGAGGGAGACCCTACGGAAGGGGCCCTCATCGCCTGCGCGGGGAAGGTGGGAATCGTTCCGGACACCTTGCAGGGTGAGATGCCGCGCATAGACAGCATCCCCTTTGAATCGGCCCGCCAGTACATGGCGACCCTCCATAACCAGGGCCCGGGTAAACCCAGGGTCGTTTATGTAAAGGGCTCCATCGAAAGCCTCTGCCTGGAGTGCAGCGCCCTCCACACGTCAGACGGCCGGTTGGATCTGGCCGATGCACGGGAGATCCATGGCCGGGTGGAAGGCATGGCCGGCAATGGGCTCAGGGTCCTGGCATTCGCACGCAAGGAGGTTCCGGCTGAAACCACGCGCATTACTCATGAGGACCTTCAGCAGGGGCTCACCTTTCTGGGTCTCCAGGGGATGATCGATCCGCCCAGACCGGAGGCCATGGAGGCCATAGGCGTTTGCCAGAAGGCAGGCATTCTGGTCAAGATGATCACCGGCGATCACGGGGGCACCGCTGCGGCCATCTCCCGGCAGCTGGGGCTGTGCAGCGAGACCTGCTCCGTTCACACACACGAGGTGATTACGGGACGGGATCTCTCGCAGCTTGAGGACGAGGCATTGGTGGATATCGCCGAGAAGACCGCGGTATTTGCCCGGGTGTCGCCGGAACAGAAGCTCCGGCTGGTGGAGGCCCTTCAGGAACGCGACTATGTGGTGGCCATGACCGGGGACGGGGTGAACGACGCCCCGGCCCTCAGACAGGCCAATATCGGCGTTGCCATGGGCATCACCGGCACGGATGTCTCCAAGGAGGCAGCCGATATGGTCCTGACCGACGACAACTTCTCCACCATCAAGGCAGCGGTGGAGGAAGGGCGTGGGGTCTTCGACAACCTCACCAAGTTCATTACCTGGACCCTCCCGACCAACGGCGGAGAGGCCCTGGTCATCATGTTGGCTATTTTCCTGGGCGCCGCCCTTCCCATCCTCCCCTTGCAGATCCTCTGGATCAACATGACCACGGCCCTCTTGTTGGGGCTTACGCTGGCCTTCGAACCCAAGGAGCCCGGCATCATGACCCGTCGGCCCAGGGACCCGAAGGAACCGATCCTGAACCGAGCCCTGATCTTCAAAATCGTGCTGGTGAGCCTCCTGCTCCTGATCGGGGCGTTCGGACTTTTTGAGATCGAGCTTCGCTCTTCGGGCAACGAAGATCTGGCCCGGACCCTGGCGGTCAATACCTTTGTCTTCGGCGAGATGTTTTATCTGTTCAACTGCCGATCCCTCACCCGGTCATCCTGGAGATTGGGCCTTTTCTCCAATCGCTGGCTGTGGGGCGGCGTGGGGGTCATGACCGGTCTTCAGGCGCTCTTTACCTATACGCCCGTCTTCAACACCCTCTTTCGAAGCCATCCCATGGGGATTGTTCACTGGGGACTGGTGCTGGGGTACAGCGCCTTCATCAGTTGGATCGTCGGTATCGAGAAACTCGCCCGGCACAGGCGGTTGAAAGCCGGGCCGAGAGGCGTTTAACGACAATCTTCCCGTTTTAAAGGGATCCCCTGGTTTCAAGGGAATGGGCGCCCCATCGAGCCATAGGGTGGACGGGTCCTCCCATGTCCCCGGCCCCAAAAAGAGATGAAGCTGAGCGATAAAGCGTTCGACAGGATCGTGGAAAGGGCCATTCGCCGCATTCCTCAAGAGATTCGCCGCCATCTGGACAATCTCCTCATCACGGTTCAGAGACGACCTCCTGAAGACCTGTTGGAGGAGATGGGCCTTCCGCCCGATGAGCCCCTGCTGGGTTTGTACGAAGGCGTGTCCCGGCCGGAGCGTTCCTTTGACTCGCCCCCGCTTTTCCCGGACACGATATTTCTATTCCAGGAGCCCCTGGAGCAGATGTGCGAAACCGTCGAAGCGCTGGAGCAGGAGATCGCCATCACCGTGGTGCACGAGATCGCCCACGCTCTCGGGATAAGCGAAGAGAGGCTGGTCGAGCTTGGATACGGATAAGATCTCTTTCCTCTTCGGACCGCATCAAACGCGAAAGGCGTCCTGAATTCCGCGATCCCACAGGTCCACAGGCTGGTGATCCCCATCACGCCCTTCTCGTCGCAGGAGAGCGAGAGGGCCATGGAGGTTAATCTTGAAATCGTGCGGGCCTTTGTCAGGCTTCGCGAGATGCCGGGGGCGCACAGGGAACGGACGGCCATGATGGAACTGGAAAGCCGCATCCAGGATCATGGCCAGCAAATCAAACCTCACAAATTTGAGGCAAAGAAACCATGCCCGATATGATAAGCATCAAAGGGCGGTTCAGCGTGCCTGGGTCATTACCAGACGCCTTTGGGTTGCCATACCCAGGGGCGTTTTTGTTTGGGGAGGATGGGGCAATACGCCGCCAGTCTTTCGCCTGCGTCGGCACCAACGTACGGGGAGGCACGGTT
>JAWOIH010000292.1:0-6812 GCA_046484725.1 Candidatus Desulfacyla sp.
CAAACCGTCACGCTTTGCAAGGGTTGTCAGATCAATGCCACTTGGCGATGATCATTGATCCCTGGTCTTGGGATTGCAACTGAGCCTCCTTATATACCACTCACACTCGATCAAGAATGAGTTGTCCCGCTTTTAATGCTTGTTTGCGCCAATGCAGCCAATAACTTTTTGATTGTTGCTGACGCAAACAACGCCCGTTTTTCCAATCTTAGGCAGTTTATCGGGCGGCTTTGAGTGAGACTTGCGGCTTTGCCGGTTTAGAAAACAAAAGGAGGGTGCAATGATGAAGAAGACAACAGTATTGGCGGCTTTTATGGTTGCAGTTTTTGGTATCATGGTCGTTTCGCCCCCGGCGCTGGTTGGGGCCGAGACCATAGAGCTGAAATTCGCCACGGCCTTTTCCCCAAAGCACACCATGCAGACAAGGGTTTTTGAGCCCTGGGCCGAGAAGATCAGCAAGATGACGGACGGACAGGTCAAGGTGACTTTCTTCCCCGGCGGCGCCCTGGGAAAGACCCCGGACCATTATGCCCTGGCGGAAAAGGGGATCGCGGACATCGTTTATATCCTCCATGACTATACCCCCGGGCGATTTCCCATGACCTCGGTTTTCGAACTCCCCTTTATGATTCCATCGGCCCAGAAGACCTCCGTTGCCATGTGGAAGGTCTATGAGCAGTTTCCTGAGTTTCAGAAAGAGTATGAGAAGGTGAAGGTCCTGGCGCTTTTCTGCCACGATCCCGGTGGATTCAATTCGGTGAAAAAGCCCATCAGGACCATCGAGGATTTCAAGGGGATGAAATTCAGGACCGCCAATCCCCATGTGACCAAGGCGCTCAAGCTGTTCGGCGCCGTTCCGGTCAATATGCCGGTAACCGATACCTACACCGCCCTTGAAAGGGGCGTCGTGGATGGGACCGTCCTCCCCTGGGAGGGCAATTTTGTCTTCAAACTGGCCGAGCTGTTGAAATACGGGACCGAGGCAGATTTTTACACCATGACCATGATGGCGGTTATGAACAAGAAGAAGTATGATTCCCTGCCGGATAATGTAAAAAAGGCGATCGACGAGACCACGGGCATGGTGATGTCGGAGGAGGCCGGGAGGGTGTATGATGCCGTAAGGCCTGTCATGAGAAAGCTCTGCATGGATAAAGGGATGGAGGCCATTCAGATTTCTCCCGAGGAAAGCGATAGGTTGAAGGCGTTGTCCATGCCCCTCAGGGATGAATGGGTGGAAGAGATGAATAAGAAAGGGCTTCCCGGCAAGGCCGTGCTGGATGCCGCGGTGAAACTGACCGGCGAATAGTCGGTTGATTCTTCAGGCGACAGCGCTCAGACGGAAGGATGCAATGGTATCCGGGAGGAGGGCAGTTATAGAATTGCCTTCCTCCCAAATCGTTGCGACGCGTCATGCGGTCAGTGAAAGGGGGGCCTGAAAGAGATGACCATGAAGACCGTTTCGGACAAACTGGGGCGCATAAGCTCTGCCTTGGCCTATGTAGGGGCCTGCTCGCTGTTCGGGATCATGTGCCTTACCACGGCCGATGTGGTGGGTCGTTATTTCTTCAACGCGCCGATCTTAGGCGTCTTTGAGCTGACCGAGTTTATGGTCCTGATCCTGATCTTTTCTTTCCTTGCATACACCCAATTCACCAAGACCCACGTCTCCGTAGACCTGTTGATAGCCCTCTTTCCGAAAAACTTCCGGATCTATATTGAACTGTTCAACCATTCCCTCTGTCTCATTCTCATGGGCCTGATCACCTATATGGGTTTCTCAAGGGCACTTGAGCTGGTTGAATTCGGAGAGGCCTCCCCCAATCTGGGGGTTCCCCTCTACCCATTTGTCTTCTTTCTTGTCTTAGGATGCATCGTGATGTGCATTGAATATATACGGGATCTGCTGAGATTATTCGGCGATAGGAAGGAGACCATCGATTCATGAGCCCTGAAATGATAGGCATCCTCGGAATTGTGGTGATGTTCATCCTCCTTGCCCTTGGGATGTATATCGGCATGGCCATGGCCCTGGTGGGCTTTTTGGGACTGTGCATCATTGTGGGGTGGGACTCGGGCCTGAGCATCCTGGGGATCACGCCCCTGGCCGAGGGATCGTCCTACACCCTGAGCGTGATACCCCTTTTCGTCTTGATGGGGCAGTTTGCCTTTATCTCAGGGATCAGCACCGACATCTACAAGTCCGTATATGCCTGGATGGGCCGCTTTCGAGGCGGCCTGGCCATGGCGACCGTCTGCGCCTGCGCCGGATTTGCCGCGGTGTGCGGCTCCTCCCTTGCCACCGGGGCCACCATGGGCATGGTGGCGATCCCTGAAATGGATAAATATAAATACAACCAGCGGCTTTCCACGGGCTGCGTGGCCGCGGGCGGCACCCTGGGGATTCTGATCCCCCCGAGCATCGGCTTTGTCATATACGGGATCTTGACGCAGGAATCCATCGGCAGGCTTTTTATGGCGGGAATCGTGCCGGGGATACTCCTTGCCATTCTCTTTATTCTGAGCATCTATGTCCAGTGCAAACTCAACCCGGAGATGGGCCCCCGGGGGGAGTCAACGACCTGGAAGACGAAGATAAGGTCCCTCTCCGGGACATGGGGGATTCTGGTTCTCATTTTCATCGTCATGGGGGGGCTCTATCTGGGCATCGTCACACCCACCGAGGCGGCTGGCGTGGGCGCCTTCGGTTCCTTTGCCATCGCCTTGTTCAAGGGGAAGCTGAGTGTGCAGGGCCTGATCCAGTGTCTCATTGAAACGGGTAAAACCACGGCCATGATCTTCCTGATCATCATCGGGGCCAATATCTTCTCTTCTTTCCTGGGACTGGCCAGGATTCCCATGGGCCTTGCGGACGCCATCGCCGGGCTGGCCCTCCCAAAGATCGTGATCCTGATGGCCATTATCCTGATTTACGTCCTGATGGGCTGTGTGATGGATTGCTATGCCATCATGATTCTGACGGTCCCCATCATCTTCCCGGTAATCGAGGCCCTGCAGTTCGATCCGATCTGGTTCGGCGTCTTGATGGTGATTGTCCTGGAGGTGGGATTGATAACGCCCCCCGTGGGGCTGAATGTCTTTGTCCTGAAGGCGGCAGCCCCGAATGTCCCCCTGACCGTCATTTTTCGAGGAATCCTGCCGTTCCTGGGGGCGGCCCTGCTGTTGATTATTCTGCTGATCCTTTTCCCCCAACTTGCCCTTTTTCTGCCGTCGCGTATGTGATGAGACAAACTTGGCTTTCCGGAGGGACTGCAGGGGGTTTTTCCTCGGACTGCTCCGTTTTTTCCACCTCTGCCGGTGGCCCCCGTCGGTTCTGTAGGATACGAGTCCGCCCCTGGCGGCCCCACATCTTGATTGAACGCCCACAGGTTCCTGAACGGGATATATCGCGACTGCCTGGCGATCTTAACCGGATGAGGAAAGAAAATAGATCACGGATGTGATATAGACCATGAGGAAGAGGACGTTCAGGGTCAACCCGGAATAGGCATAATCCTTGTCCCCCAGTTCTTCAATCAACGGGATCGATTTCAGGCATAAGACAAGCCCTGCCAGGAGGACGAGGGGAACCATGGTCAGATAAAGCACCGGGGCCCAGAATGACGTCGCATCCCTTTCGAACCAGAGGATCAGAATGCCGGTAATCCCGGCCGCCGCAAACGGGGTCAGAAACCCGGCAATGGCCAGGCTGTTCGGTTTTTGAGAACCCTGCGCTCTCATCCTATCCATTGAACGGACGCATTTCCCCTACCCACTTGTACGCCCCCCCGACTTATAGTATAGTGTCTGTGCCTGTGTCTCACCCGTAGGTCTGTGCAGAAGTCGTTATGCTGAAAATACATGATTTTGCCGATGCTTTCAACGATTTCCAGCCAGGCCCCGGCATCGCGACGTCTGAAATGTTGAAAGCCTGAAAAGGAGGAAGTCATGGATCATCCCATCACCCGCAGGGAGGCGATACAAAAAGGGCTTTGCCTGTCCGGCTCCCTTGTCCTTGCCTGTACGGCCGGCTGGCCGATCCACGCGCCATCCGAGGCATGGGCCCTGAAGAAAGAGGAGGGCTTCCTGATCGATGGGGTGGGTCAGACGCCGGGGTATTCTGTTCAGGAATTGACAGAAAAGGTCTTTGACGCGGCCGGCGGAATGCGCCGGTTTGTCTCAAAAGGGGATGTGGTCGTGGTCAAGCCCAATATCTCCTGGGCCAGAACCCCGAACCTTGCGGCCGGAACCAACCCCGAGGTCCTGGAGGCCGTGGTCCGCCTGGCCTTTAATGCAGGGGCCAAGAAGGTCAGGATCGCAGACAATACCATCCACAATGCCCGGAGTTGCTTCGCCCTCACCGGGGCCGGTATGGTTGCCAAAAAGACCGGCGCGGACCTGATCCACCCCCGGTCATCCCTGATGCGGGAGATGAAGCTGCAGGGACACCGTCTGGATGTATGGCCGGTGTTTGTCCCCCTGATTGAGGCCGACAAGCTGATCAATCTTCCTGTGGCCAAGGTCCACGGGCTGTGCAGCCTGACCCTCGGGATGAAAAACTGGATCGGCGGGGTCGGGGGGAGGAGAAACGCCCTCCATCAGGACATCCATCAGTCCATCGTGGACCTGGCACGGTTTTTCAAACCGACCGTCACCATGATCGACGCCATTCGGATCATGGTGAAAAACGGGCCATCCGGGGGCAGCGAAGCGGACGTGGCGGTCATGAACCGCCTCATCCTGAGCAATGACCCGGTGGCCGCCGACGTCCAGGCCGCCGGCCTTTTCAATATCGCACCCACATCGGTCGGCTATATGGCCCTTGCAGAGAAACAGGGGCTCGGGAGCCTGAATTTAAACGCTGTGACCCTGAAAGAGGTCATTCTGTGAAGGCCAAACACCTCATCCGGCTAAGACGCGTCAGTCAGGGATTCTTCCTGGCCCTTTTCCTCTTCCTGCTCATACAGACGCGTTTCCCTGACACGGCTTACCAGGATTATTCTCTCGCCGTCACGACGGAACAGGACATCCGGGTAGACTATCCGGCCACGTTCTTCTTCCAGTTGGATCCCCTCATATGGCTCACCTCGCTCCTCTCCGGACACGTATGGATCCAGGGCTTCTTCTGGGCCGTCGGAGTCGTATTGCTGACGCTCCTCCTCGGAAGGTTCTTCTGCGGCTTTGTCTGCCCCCTCGGGACGATCCACCACATGGCAAGCAGCATCCGACCCGCCCTCAAGGGAACGGCCCTGATCGAGGCCAATCAGAAACGGGGGAGTCAGAGAATCAAATACTTCCTCCTGGTCGCGGTGCTCGTCTCCGCCCTATTGGGTCTCAATATGGCGGGGATACTGGATCCGATCTCCCTTCTGTTTCGTTCCCTGGCCCTGGCCGTTTTTCCTGCCGTGGGGAACGGCGTCAAAGCGGCCTGCGATGTAATTGCGGCAAGCGACATCAAGCCCTTCAATCTCTTAGGATACGGGGCCGAGGTCATTGTGTCGCCCGTCTTCGGATACGGGTATCCGGCGTTTCAGACCGGCTGGCTGATCGGGGCCCTCTTCCTGGTCATCCTCTTTCTCAATCGGATCCGGCCCCGCTTCTGGTGCCGCGTCCTCTGTCCCTTGGGTGCACTGTTCGGCATTTTTTCCCGATTCAGCGTGCTGAGACTGGAGAAAAGGCCCGCGACATGCACCGACTGCCGGAAGTGCACGCTCTCCTGCCAGGGGGCCGCCTCCCCCGGACCCGGTGTGGACTGGGACAGCAGCGAGTGCCTCCTCTGTTTCAACTGCTTTGGCGAATGCCCCGAAGACGCCCTCACATTTCGGTTCGACTGGTCTCCCGCACAACACAGGGGACCGGACATGGGCCGCAGGGCCGTTTTAGGAGGCCTTCTGGCCGGCGTGTCGATCCCCTTTCTCGGAAGGCTGGACGGCCAGATTTACACGGTCTCGGACCCCCGCCTGATCCGACCGCCGGGCTCTGTGGGGGAGAAGGACTTTCTGAGACTCTGCCAGCGGTGCGGGCTCTGCATGAAGGTATGCCCCACCCATGTCATCCAACCCGCCCTCACGGAGGGGGGCATGGCGGGCTTCTGGACCCCCCGGTTGATCATGACCCTGGGGTATTGCGAGTATACCTGCACCCTCTGCGGCAGCGTCTGCCCAACGGGCGCCATCGCAGAGATCTCCGGGAAAGAAAAGGTCGAGCGGCCCATCCGGATCGGGTCCGCCTACCTGGACCGGGGGAGGTGCCTTCCCTGGTCGGGGAACGGGCCGTGCATTGTCTGCGAAGAGCACTGTCCCACCTCGCCCAAGGCCATCTATCTCCGTCCGGAAGGCCGGACGGGTGAGGACGGCGCACCCATCACGGTCCAGCTTCCCTATGTGGATCTCAAGAGATGCGTGGGGTGCGGCATCTGTGAAAACAAGTGTCCGGTCAAGGGAAGGCCGGCCATCCGGGTCATGGCGGCCGGGGAAACCCGGTCCGTTAGAAATCAGATTTTGCTGGATGCTTGATGCTGGATACCGGATGGTGGCTTCCGGATATGCTGCGCCAGAAAGCATCATGCCAAGATACCCCCCGAACCCCTTTGGAACAGGAGAGTCGGGGGGATTCAATCCAGCATCCAGAAACCACTATCTTAAAGACCATATTAAGGAGGGGGTTATGCACAAGGTCGTCTTGCTTCGTCACGGCGAGAGCATATGGAACAGGGAAAACCGGTTCACCGGATGGACGGATGTGGATCTGTCTGAAAAGGGACGACAGGAGGCGGCGGACGCCGGCCGCACACTGAAGCAGGAGGGGTATGC
>JAWOIH010000114.1:0-5530 GCA_046484725.1 Candidatus Desulfacyla sp.
GCTGCCCGATGCAGTGAAGAATACATCCTATAGCAAGAAGTTTTCCGGATCCGGCGGCACGAGTCCCTACACGTTCGCGAAGACATCCGGCAGTCTGCCTCCCGGTCTTTCGCTTGCCTCCGACGGTCTCCTCTCGGGCACTCCCACCCGGGAGGGCACCTATACCTTCACCATCACGGTAACGGATAAGAAAGGCTGCACAGGCTCAAGGGAATACACCCTTCGGGTAGGCTCGGGCGGTGTGTGCCCGACCATTACCTTGAGTCCGGACGAATTACCCAATGGAGTTAAGAACGAATTCTACAGTCAACAGTTCACTGGATCCGGCGGCACGAGTCCCTACACATTTGCGTTAACATCCGGCAGTTTGCCTCCCGGTCTTTCGCTTGCCTCCGACGGTCTCCTATCGGGCACCCCCACCCAGGAGGGGACTTTTACATTTACCATCACGGTAACGGACAAAAATGGCTGTACAGGTTCACGCCAGTTCACTCTCCGCATATGCCCCGGGATTAGCCTGACCCCGAACACGGATAGGCTGCCTGATGGCGGGGTGGGTAAACGCTACAGCCAGACCATCACCGCCAGCGTCGCGTCTGCCACCTTTCAATTGACTGGAGATTTGCCGCCAGGTCTTGTCGGCACAAGTGGCAGCTATGTAATTATAATTTCCGGGACTCCCACCCGGACGGGTACCTGGAGGTTTACCATCACCGCAACAACGGCGGATGGTTGCTCAGACAGCAAGGACTATACCATAACAATTCTTGACGTCATACCGACTGTTACCGAGTGGGGCATGATGGTCCTGGCTCTGGCATTGGCCGCTATCAGTTTCGTTGTGATGAGACGCCGGCAGGTGGATTTATAAACAGATCCAGCGAGGAGGGTGGAACCGACAAAAGCCACCCTCCTCACTGGACGCCTCCTTCTTTTCCGAATTGGGGTGGTCTACAAAAAGGGGACCGCAGAATTGTGCTTTTCCATTGACTGGTGGAAACCGACCGAATTCGTCGATCGGGTGCCGACGATTTTCACGACACGGGCTTGGGATCAACCGCTCCAGGCCCGCTGTGGTAAACTCCTTGGCTTTAAACCGCAACAACATCTGCCGCATATCTTAACGTCTCTCCCTGAACGCCCGTCCGTCTATACGGGCCACCACCTGACAACACCCAGAAGCGAATAGAAATATCGCCATAAACAAGATCCCCCTGTGATCCATACAGCTATGGGATATTGACAACCGTGAATGCATGCCCGCCGATGGCCTCATGGAAGGCTTCGTGGTTCCTGTCTCCGATCTGAAGGATGCTCCTGTCTCGACCGATATCCTTCAGGGAAACCTTTTCCCAGGACTCGGCCAGGCCCATGTCAAGGGCCTTTGCCGCGGCCTCCTTTGCAGTCCATACCCTGACGGATGCCTCGATCTCACCCAATGGCGACGCCTCCACCAATCGCCTCTCCTTTTCATTCATATAAACTTCCCGGGACCTGAATACCCTTTCAGAGATCTTTTCCACATCGACCCCTATCCGTGCGTCGGAGGCAACGGCGATGGCAAATCGGCTGTCGTGGGAAACGGAGCAGAAAGATCCGCGATCGCTATCTCTCACCGGGCAGCAGGGACGTATGCCATCGGGCGAAACCGTGGTAAGGGAGGAGGAGGGCGTTTTCCAATCCCCTGAAAGCTGCCTGGAGATGCTCTTGCAGCAGAGACGCGCTGCAAGATAACTCGGTTTCCTTCTTGTGCCCATCTTTTTAAGACGATCTTTCTCTCTGTCTGAGAGCGCCATTTCCGCAAGGCCATTGACGGTCTTCAGCTCAATGAGGGAAAGGGCCGTACACCGGCTTCTTACGAATTCCAACCTGCGATTCCCAGCGCCATCGGAGATCCAGTCAGGGGGCTTGATCCTCCCTCCGCTCACGTCTTTCATCCGTAATCCGCGTATCTCTTCTTTGGGATTGCCGCCTCCATCATAGATCCAGATATCCAATCGGGGTGCAGAATTGTATGGCTGCGCCGGCAGTATTCTGCAGACATATCTTTCCCCGGGGGTTGTGGGACTGTAAATCAGGCGGCTGTCAAACCCCACAGGGAATCCGACAATCCCGCAATATCGTTGCCCCCAGACCGAGGCCAGGTGAAATGCGGCGTCAAGGGGGAAGGGGGACCCCAGTGGTCCCGGTGAACCATCCATAGCCGGGGCTTGAAGATTTCCAATTGCCCCGTTTTCCGATATAAAAATTGGGCTTACGGCATTATGAAAAGCCGGCCCAAAGGGGACCAGATCGCGGTAGAGCCGATCTGGAGGGACGTCCATACATACCCCTTCAAGGGCCGATACCAGATCGAGGGGAAGGGGACGCGTATCCCGCCTTTTTTCCCCGAATTGGACAGCAACGTGCTCCACCGTACGTGTTATGGCGGCCTTGGGCGATCGGCTCCGGGTCTTAAGGCGCGAACCTATGCGGTCGTCTTTGCGGATCTCCAGGTCATTATAGACTTCGATCCATCGCTTTCTGTCGACCGGTGCGGTGGGAAGGAACTTGTCAAACCGGGCATCCGTGATGAGGGAGACGTCCGCATGGGGCAGGTATTCCTTGACGGATCCGGCCAAAAGCTGCATGGCCTCGACTGCGGGAAAGACCGGCTCGCCCTGAAAACGATGATCCAGGAGATACGCGTCGGTCTTTATATGGACAGGGAGCCTTGCTCTTTCGACTATTTCGGAAAGGTCTTCCATATTCGCAGGGTTTTTTCGTCGATCGCCACGGGTCTGCCCGAGGCGTTGATGGCGCAGTGTCTCGTAAATCCCTTGCAGACGATGTCGTTTGAGTCGGCATGGGTGATGATATAGTTGAACTGAATGCGAACCCTTTCGAGTTTATCGGGGTGCGTATGAATCCACATGACGTCGTCGTAGTAAAGGGGCGAGTAATAGGTGATCCCCACCTCGATAATGGGATAGACCAGGCCGCCTTCTTCGATTTCACGGTAGCTGCATCCTGAATCCCGCATGAGGGATGCCCTTCCCATTTCAAAGAAGCGCAGATGGTTGGCATGGTACACGCTCTGGGACCGGTCCGTATCCCCATACAGGGTCCTGTATGCACATCTGTGCCAGACCAGTCCATCGGTTTTATCCTTCACATATCGGGCGTCGTCGTTGAATATTTCGGGAAGGAACGGTTTCGGCCTCATATCATACGCCCCTAAAGACGACACAGCAGTTGGTTCCGCCAAATCCAAAGGCATTGGAAAGAAAGATCTGGTAATCCAATTTTCTTGCCTCATTGGGAACCACATCCACATCACTGAGTTCGGGATCGGGAATGTGATTAATGGTGGGGAGTATCCGTCCTTTCCGCATTGCCTCTATGCTCAAGGCAGCCTCTATGGCCGCAGCAGCCCCGAGGGTATGTCCGATCTGGGACTTGTTGGACGATACCGGGATCCTTTTCAGATCCTTGCCGAATACTTTTCTAAGGCATTCGATTTCGATTTGATCGCCCTTTGCAGTCGATGTCCCATGGGCATTTGCATACTGGATATCTCCGGGCTGCAATCCGGCATCATCGATGGCCTCGCGGATGGAGAGGGTGATCGTCTTTTTATTGGGCCTGATAAAATGGTATGCATCCGAATTCCAACCGATGCCCAGGACCTCGGCCCTCGGCGTCAGCCCGTAGGCATCCATCATCTCACGGGCGGCGAGAACGAGCACCCCCCCGCCCTCGGAAAGGATAAAACCTTTCCGGTCTATGCTGAAGGGCCGGGAGGCCTGGGAGGGGTCGTCATAGGCGCGGTCTCCGGGAACCACCTTCAGCGTGGCATTCATGTTCTCAAACCCATGGATAATCTCGGGAAGGATGCAGGTCTCCACCCCGCCGGCCAGGACAAAGTCACAGTCACCGTCCCGTATCATCCGGGACCCGATCCCTATGGCATGGTTCCCTGAGGCACATGCCCCCTGAGGAGAAAAGACCGGGCCTGCGAACCCCAGCAACATCCCCGCTTTCCCGGACGGGAGATTGGCGCAGAGGTTGGGGAGGAGGTAGGGGCTTACCTTCAACGGCCCCTGGTTGAGATAGTTATCCATGGCAATGCGGAAGGCGTCGGTTCCATTGAGCGCGGATCCGATCAGGCAGGCGGTCCTCGGGGAGGTATCCTTGTCCATCTCGATACCTGCGTCTTGAAGGGCCTCTCTACAGAGCTCCATGGTCAGGATGACAAAGCCGGCATTCCAGTTATACGCCTCTTTTCGGTTCACAAAGTCGAGCGACAACGGGTCCCAGTCGGGAATTTCCCCTACCACATGGCTTAAGGCGTCTACCCGGCATCTCGTGACCCTGCGAAAACCGGCCTCTCCCTTGACGGCCCGATCCCATGTTGCGGCAAAGGTCCTGCCGAGGGGGGTTGCTGCGGCATATCCGACCACATATACCCGTCTATTTTGGGGAGGTTTCATGGTTTCCCTTTATCCGGTTTTCTGAAAAACAATACACGCGTTCGCTCCGCCAAAGCCGAACGAATTTTTCAACAGGAATTCCTGTTCATGGGCGCGCGACCCTTCTGCCACGCAGTCCAGGGTTATCTCCGGATCCGGCGTATGGTTGATGGTGGGAAGGAGGGTGTCGCAATCCATCCCCTTCAAGGCGAAAATCGACTCAATGGCGCTCGATGCGCCCATGCAATGCCCTATCTGGGACTTGTTGGCAGAGACCGGCGGAATGTGCCTGCCAAAAACCGCCCTCAAGGCCTGATACTCCACCTTATCGCCGACCCGCGTGGATGCGGCATGCGCATTGACCGCGCCGATATCATGGGGTTTGATGCCTGCGTCCGCAATGCTTTCGGAGATACATCGCGCCACGGTCTTAAGATGGGGGGCTACAAAATGGTGGGCATCTGAGGTCATCCCCCACCCGGCGATGGCTGTGGTGTAGTCCAGACCGTTGGACCGGGCGAACTCCTGCGTCGAAATAAGGATGCTCCCGGCCCCTTCTGAAATCACAAACCCTCTTCGATCGATGGAAAACGGCCTGCTCGCCCTCTCGGGGGGGTCAGCGATGGCGCCCGCTTTGGGCCGGTACGCGCCGTTCATGGTGGCAAAGCCCGCCACAATCGGTTCCACCAGTGCAAAATCCACGGCCCCGCATATGACGACATCCGCCCTCCCCAGTTCAAGGAGCATGGCCCCGACGATCATGGAGGTGAGACCGGTCGCACAGGCCGTAACGGTGGATACAATGGGACCGGTCGCATGGGTCAACATGGAGACCTTGCCGCCCACCATGTTGATGCATGAATTGGGATTGGTGGAGGGCCGAGGCATCTTGCCGGATGCCATCATCCGCCTGTCTGCGTCAAGGACCGCATCCTGCCCCCCTACTGCCGAACTAAACGTGACCGCGACCCGGGGAGACAATTCAGGCACGATCTCGAGCCCGATCTTCGCCAAAGAGCGATGCACCACCAGCATCCCGTATTTGAAAATAGGGGAGGTCCACTGGGCCAGACTGAAAG
>JAWOIH010000029.1:0-8472 GCA_046484725.1 Candidatus Desulfacyla sp.
TTCCGGATGCCTAACGAATAGACGGCCAGGATATCGCTCTGGATGGCCAGCCGGTTGCGGTCGCGGGAGACCATCTGAAAATTGGGTTCGATCCCTTCCTGGATAAGGATAAGGGATGCGGCCCAACTGGACATGCGGACCACCGCGGTCTGATTGTCCGTGACATTGACGGCGTCCACGACGCCCTTCAGGTGACGGGCCTTTTCCCTGAGGTGTTCCACATTGGCGCCCTGGGGGGGACCGCACTCACCGGTAAAAGCGAACTGTCCGGACCTCAAGACCTTTTCCAGATTGCTTCCTGATTTGTAGTCGCTCATTTTACCAGCTCCTCCCTGACCATTTTCCTCGGTCCGCCGTCCCGGGCTGTGGTCCAGCTTTTAGGCGGCCTGAATTCGAGAAGTTCGTTCAGCCGCCCCTGTTCCATCATCTTGTTGACAATGGTGTCCCATATGCATTCCACGTCCTTGGATATCTCGCATTTTCCATGAGAAGAGCCGCCGCAGGGACCGTTGAGAAGGCTCTTGGAACACCGGGCGATGGGGCAGAGCCCGCCGAAGTAGTGGACCACGCAGGTCCCGCAGCCGGCGCACCTCTCGGACCAGACGCCGTGCGCTTCGGCCCCTCCCATAAACTGGGTGTTAACCCCCGGAAAAACCCTGGTCGAAGGGTATCTCTCTGAAAGAAACTGGGGGCCGACCCCGCAGGCAATGGAGATGACCGCGTCATAGTCCCCGATGATATCCTTCAGCTCAGCGACATATTCCGGATCGCACTGCCGTTCGAGGGTGTGTTCATCCACCTGGATCGCATGGCCGCTCCGCCTTCTCGCGATTCTCAGGGAGGCCGCCAGAATACCCGCCTCTTTGGCCCCCCCCACATTACATACGGTCACGCAGCCCTTGCATCCAACGACAAGGATTTTCCTGAAATCTTTTACCATCTCAAGGATTTCCTTGATAGGTTTTGGTTGTGCAACTATCATTATTCGTTCCTCGCAGCGTTTTTAGGGGTTTATGCCGGCAGGAAGGGGCCTAATGCCTTGACCGTGTCGACCATCTCCCAGGCGGCTTCCACATACTCCTGACCCTTGCCGGCACTGAGATGAAACAGGCGAATCCTGTCCGGTTCGATGTCGAGTTCCTCCAGCATCTTCTTGACCTGGTCGACCCTTTTGGCCGCCTTGGCAATGCCGTCCATATATTGACAACTGTCCTCCTGACAACCGGCCACGTACACGCCGTCCGCGCCCTCTTCAAAGGGTTTGAGGAGGTGCAGGATCTCGATCCGGCCGGTGCAGGGGACCTGAACGATCTTGACGTTGTCCGGCAGGGCCTTTTTCATGCCTTCGGCTACTGTGGCGGCAGACGATGCGCAGTTGGAACAGCAGAAGGCGAGTATTCGGGGGTTAAAGTCGTTCATGCTACCATCTCCCTTTGAAATTTTCGATTGAAGATTTTCGATTGAAGATTAAAGAGTTTAGGAGCCACCAATAGAGGTGTCTCCTATCCCTTCGCTAATTTGCCAAAAGGATCGACGGGGCCCGGGTCAGCATCGCGTCGCTGCATGTGGCCATGACAATAGCCTTTCCGGGACACTCGGCCACGCACATCCCGCACCCCCGGCAGAGACCCGGATCGATGTAGGCGGCCCCCCGGTCATGGTCGATCACCGGTACGTGAAATGGGCATGTCCGGACGCAGGTGCAGCACACGGCGCACTTTTCCGGCAGGACCTCGGCCACCAGTCCCCCGACCTGGATGGTATTCCGGGTAAGGATTTCCAGCGCCCGGGCAGACGCGGCCCTGGCCTGGGCGATGCTCTCCATGGTATCCTTGGGATACCCGGCAAGCCCGGCCACATAGACCCCTTTTTCCGTCGCGTCGAGCGGTTTCAGCTTTTCCGGGGATTCGGCAAAAAAGCCGTTCGGGTCCAGGTTGACCCTGAAGATGTCGGCCAGTTCGGGGTTGTTCGTTCCCACGATGGCCGTCTGGAGGGAGACGAAATCCGCCTCGAGGGCGATCGATTGCTGGAGGACCTGATCGTATACCACCACACGGAGGCTGTCTCCATCGGCTCCTTGCTCGACCACCGGCTTGTTGTCGGCCGTGTACCGGATAAAGATGACCCCCTTGGACCGGGCCTCCCGATAGAGGTTCTCCCTTTCTCCGATCGTACGGATGTCCCGGTAGAGGATATAGATATTCATATCCGGGTTTTTGGATTTCAGATCGACTGCGGCCCGCACTGAAAATGTACAGCAGATATTGCTGCAGTGGGGGCAGCCCGGTTCCCGGGATCCTACGCACTGGATGAAGACCGCATTTTGGGCCTTTTCAATGGCGGCGGGGTCTTCCAGCCGCTTTTGCTCCAGGTCCGACCAGAGGTAGACCTTGGGGTGGTCTCCCAGGAGGTATTCCTTGGGCCGGCGCGGATCGCCGCCCGAGGCGAGGAGGGTGACGCCGTGGGAGACCTCCACGGTCTTTCCCTTCTGGTCGAGGGTGGTGACGAAATTCCCTGCAACTCCCCTGTTCGCTCTGACCCGCGCCTCGGTCATCAGGGTGATGTCGGGGGTATTCCGGACAGCAGTGATAAGCCCCTTGAGATAGGCCTGGGCGTCGTATCCCTGCCAGGTGGTGCGCACGTGCCTGCCATGGCCGCCGATCTCTTTCTCCTTTTCCACCAGGGTGACGGGATATCCTTCCCTGGCAATGGCCAGGGCACTCTCCAGACCGGCCACGCCGGCCCCCACCACCAGGGCACTCTTGACCACCGGGATCTCTGTCAATACCGGGGGCGAGATGAGAAGGGCACGGGCCACACCCATCCGGATCCGGTCCTGAACCTGGGTCGTGGCGGTCTGGGGGCCGATCGCCCTCAGATCCACAAGCTCGTAGAGATAGGGATTGAGTCCGGCCATTCTCAGGGCCTCCTCGATGAGTGTCCTGTGGATCACGGGCGTGCAACTGGCAAAGACCAGGCGGCTGGCCCCGCTCTCTTTCAGTTTGTCGACAAGGGTGCTCCGGAAGTCTCCCTCTACCCGTGAGACGGCCTTGACGCCCGGGGTCTTCATGCCGTAGGCCTCCACCTCCTTCCCCAGATCGGGGGCCATGCCGGAACAGAGATGATAGGCCAGCAGTGCCTGAGGTTCCTTGTCTCCCATGTCTAACGGGGCCGGGTATGCCTTGGGGGAGGAAAAGGGTTCAGGCGTCAGGATCGAGGCGATTTCGGAGACGGCGGCATTGGCCTGTATCATGGATTGATGGATGTCATGAGGACCGCTGATCCCGCCGCAGACAAAGATGCCGGGGATATTGGAGGAGACCGGTTGAAAAGGCTCCACGCCGACGAACATGTCGTCGGTCAGCCGGACGCCCATCTGTCGGGCGGCCGCGACGGCCTCCCTGGCCGGGCGGATCCCCACGGAGAGGACCACCATGTCAAAGGCCTCCTTTTCGAGGTGACCGCTCTCGTCCGCGTAGGCAATCAGGAGATCATCGCCTTCAGGGGCTTCGTCTACGGTGTGAACCCGGCTGCGGATCAGACGGACGCCCTTGTCAACGGCGCTGTTGAGGTAGTCCTCGTAGCCCTTGCCCGGGGTCCTCATGTCCATGTAGAAGATGGTCGCGTCAACCTCGTCGTCCACATCTTTGGTATTGACCGCCTCCTTCAGGGCGTACATGCAACAGACAGAAGAGCAGTAGGGGGCATCGCACTGGTTGATGTCCCTGGACCCCACGCACTGAAGCCAGGCGATCTTCTTCGGGGCCTTGCCGTCCGAGGGCCGTTTCAGCACGCCTCCTCCGGGTCCCAACGGCTTCTGCATCTGCTCATATTCCACGCTGGTGACCACATTCGGGAACTGTCCATAGGAATAGGTCTGGTGCTCCGCAGGGTCGAATGTCTCAATGCCTGCGGCAAGAACCACGGCGCCGGCCTTCAGTTCCGTTTTCCCCTCATTCGTCTCGAGGGCCACGCTGAAGTTGCCCACTTCCCCGGAAACGCCGGACACCCGGGTATTGACCATGACGTTGATGTTGGGGTCCTGTTCACACGCGGCGATCCTCGGATCGATCTTGCAGCATGCGCAGAGGGGATAGATCCGGTGAAGCTTGGGGATCATGCCCCCCAATGCGCCCGTGTTCTCAATGAGATGGACGCCATAGCCCGCATCGCTGAGGGAGAGGGCCGCCTGAATCCCGGCAATGCCGCCGCCCACAACCAGGACAGGACCTTTAGGTTTTTCTTGACTCATGATGTTTGTCTCCTGCTTGTTGACCGGTTCGGTGTTGTTAGAAACTCTATTCGCTTAAGGACTTGAGCCCTTTTGTGAAATTTGTTACATGCCACATGCCATACTTGGGTGTCAAGAAAAATGTTGGAATATCGCAGGGGGTTCAGACGAGGCAGGGCCCGGCCTTTCCCGACGTCTTCATAGCCCTCCTTTTTCCGCTCGACCATCGGGCGGTTTCTGGTGTAAACTAACGACAATGGCAAATGACCGGGCCGTGAGGCCGTGAGCGTTTACAAAATTATCAGCCCTTGGCAAAAACAGTATGATCGAGTATATCCTTTGGTTTTTTCTTGTCGCTCTTATCCTGTTTGTGATCGTCGGGCTGTGGATCGGCATTTATTTCTGGCTGTCCCCCCATGTGAACGATCCTGACGGGCAGGCGCGTATAACCGGAACCTGCGGTGATACCATGGAGATCTGTCTAAAATTCAAGGGAGACCATGTCGTAAAGACCTCCCACTGGACCGATGGATGCGCCTACAGCTTCAACTGCGTATCTTCCGCAGCAGACCTTGCCACGGGAAGATGCCCGGAAGAGATTCTCGAAATCGATGCCGACCTGATCCAGCAATCGGTGGGAGGCCTCCCAACGGACCACCTCCACTGCGCCCGTCTTGCCGAAGAGACCCTGCGCGCCTCCCTGGACGATTATATGAAAAAGTCGACAAAAAGATCCACATAGGTGGATTCCGTCGCGCGGCGGCGGCGGCACAATCCCTTGTCTGGATTTCGAAGAGTCTTTTCCTTGACATATGGGTGGTCTTCTGTAGGATTGCGAAATGCCGAAATGCCGAAATGCCGAGATGCCGAGATGCCGGGATGCTGGAATTTGGGAACCGGGGGATTGAGGGATTCGGGTTGCCGGGTTTTTCAATCATCCATCGTCAATCGCCGATCGAAAGGGAGGATAGAGCCGTGAAAAGAATATACCGAACATCGCCGGGCAGCGTCGTCAGGAATATGCTGGTCCTGCTGATTCTGCTGAGCATGGGTTCGTGCGCCACGACCATTCCCGAATTGCAGGTCCGGTATACGCTCCCGGCCCCATCGGATACCCTGAAAGGACGGGCCGTAGCCCTGACCATTGAGGATCGGCGGGCAGACACGTCCATTCTGGGAAAAGGGGCCCGCGAGGAATTCGAGAGGTCCTCCGACAGCGTCTCACTGAGCGTTGCGGAGCCTGACCAGAAGGGATCGAGTGTCGGCATATTCCAGGCCCCCGCTCTCGTGAGAGAGGCCTTCAATAGAAGACTGGCGCGTTCAGGCGTGAAGGTCCTTTCAGACCGGACCGCGGGAGTGCCCACCCTGGTGATTGTCCTGAAAACGTTTTCTCTCGACCTGGTGGGCCGCAAGTGGTTGGCCAAGATGAGCTATGAGGCCAGGTTGACGGGTGAGAAGGGCGCGGTCGCGACCCAGTTCGTCAATGGGCAGGCGGAACGGTACAAGGTCATCGGACGCGATGGCGGGGATACCCTTATGGGAGAGGTCTTCACCGATATGGTCAATGCACTGAATCCGGCCAGACTCTTTGAACAGACGGGCCTGTCGTCCGTTCATTTTTCCCCTGTGCCGAAAGGTTAAATGGTGTACCCTTACCCCTGTTCCTCTATCAGGCGCTTGAACGGATCAGGTCAATAATTAGGGGACAGGCCTGTTATGGCGCATCTGGAATGATGGAATCATGGAATATGGGAATGCTGACCGGGAAAGCCGAATCACGGCGAACGAGCGACTATTCGGATTGGGCCTCACCCCTCCCAACCCATTATTCCATTATTTCACCATTCCACTGTTTCCGCCGATCACGATGTATTGAGATGATACACTTAACCTTACATTAGGCACTTCTTCTATGTTTCTGACCCGGTTCTCCGTATCCAGGCCCATTGTCGTTCGCATGGCCCTTCTCCTCATCCTGATCTTCGGCATCTACGCCTATCGCTCCATGCCGCGATTCCTGGATCCGGACATCACCATCGGCGAGGGGATAATTGTCACCATCTGCCCGGGGTTTTCGCCCGAGGAGATGGAGAATCTGGTAACCAAGAAGATCGAAGACGAATTAAAAGGCATATCCGAGATCCGCCGGTTTGAATCCAGTTCCTACGAGAGCACGTCCAAGATCCACGTCTATTTCAACACCCGCCTCTCCAACTACGAGATCGACCAGGCCATGCAGGAGGTCCGGAATGCGGTGGATCGCGTCGACGACCTCCCCGAAGAGGCCAAGGTCCCCATCGTGCTCGAGATCGACGTGGCCATCTTCCCTGTGTGCATGGTGGGGCTCTCCGGCCAGGTCCCCATGATGCAGCTTCAGGACATCGCCCGCGACGTGGCCGACACCTTTGAAAACATCAAGGGGGTTTCCGAGGTGGATATCGTGGGCGAGCGGGAACCCGAGATATGGATTGAATTGAACCCCCGCCGCATGTCCGCCTATGGCATTTCCGTTCCCGAGGCGGCCCAGGCCATCGCCGACCGCACTCGAAACCTTCCCGGCGGCACGGTGGAGATGGAGGCCCACGAGACCGCCATTCGAATGGTGGGCGAACCCCAAAACCCGGAGGACCTGGGAGGCATCGTCCTTCGGAGCAACGACAAGGGGACGGTGTATCTGCGGGACATCGCCCGCATAACGCCCACCCTGGAAAAGCCCTGGTCCCTGACCGTTATCGATAAAAAAAACGCCCTGGTCCTGGGCATCAAGCGAAAAAAGAACGTCAACATGATCCAGATCGTGGACGATGTTAAGAGTCTCATGAAAGAGATCCCGGTCCAGTACCCCGGTCTCCAGACGACCCTCTACTTCGATCAATCCCGGGAGATCAAGAAGCGGATCAAGGAACTCCAAACCAACGGTCTGTTCGGCATCGGGCTGGTCTTTCTGGTCCTCTGGGTCTCCATGGGCCTCAGGAATGCCGTCTTCGCGTCCGTGGGCATCCCGGTGGCCTTTCTGCTGACCTTCATCCTCATGAAGGCCTTCGGTCTCTCCATCAACGGGCTGACCCTGTTCGGCCTGATCCTGGTCCTCGGCATCGTGGTGGATGACGCCATTGTGGTCCTTGAGAATATTTTCCGGCATATTGAAAAGGGAAAGCCCCTCCTGCAGGCCACCCTGGAGGGGAGCCGGCAGGTCCTGGCCCCGGTCCTGGCATCGGTCACAACCACCATGGCCGCCTTTTTCCCGATCCTCGTCATGGTAGGCGGGGTCATCGGACGGTACCTGGCCGACCTCCCCAAGGTGGTCATCTTCGCCCTAACCGCCTCCCTCTTCGAGGTCTTTTTTATGCTTCCCTCCCACGTGGTGGAGCTGACCCCCAAAAGGAGCACCCAAAACCTCGGCCGCCGGTTCGACATCTTCAAGCCATTCAGAAAGATCTACTACCCCTACCTGAGGGTCATCCTTCATCACCGCTACATCTCCGTCCTCTTTATGGTGCTCTCGACCGTCCTGGCCTTCTTTCTATATTTCAAGACAGACTTTGTGATGTTTCCCAAGAGCGATGTGTTCCCCAGATTCAACATCTATTTCGACCTCCCGGCCAACTCGACCCTGGAGCGGTCCAGGGAGACGCTCACGGCCCTCTCGGACCTGGTCAAGGAACGGATCGGCGATGAACTGGACGCCCCCATTGCCGTGGCCGGGATGAAAGAGATCAACTACGAACCGATTTACGGGACCCATTTCGGAATGCTGATGGTCATCCTGAAGGACGATAAAGAGCGGAAGCACTCGGTGGTCGAGTTGATGAACAAGGTCCGGGACGAGGCCGGACACCTCCTGACCTCCATGGGGGCCACCTCCTTTGTCCTGGAGCGTCTCATTGAGGGTCCTCCGGTGGGTGCGGACGTGGATATCAAGATCCAGTCGCCCCACTGGGAGAGCTCGGCCAAGATATCCCGCCTGATCCGGGAGGAGATGGCCCGGCACAAGGGGATCGTGGATATCCAGGACGATTTTTCCAGGGAAAAGCAGTTCATGGAGATCACCGTGGACGAGGCCAAGGCCAAGAAACTGGGGATCGATCAGACTGATCTGGTCATGGCGGTCCAGGCCGCATTCCATGGGCTGGTCGTGGCCACCTACAACCAGGGGCGGGAAGAGCAAGACGTCAAGCTGAAATATCTGCCCGAATACCGCCGCGACTTTGACGATCTGGTGAATCTGAAGCTCATGGTTC
>JAWOIH010000180.1:0-4728 GCA_046484725.1 Candidatus Desulfacyla sp.
CCCAAAAAAAACCGACCCCGCAAGGCGAGGTCGGTTTTACTTAGGAGGAAAGAGTAATTGAGTCTTACTATTTGCTTTCTGTATAGTGCAAGAGGCTTGCCAAAACAATCTGCATCGGGAAATTTATTTATAACCTTTAGTTTTTAATGGATATTTTTTTATTCCAGGGGATGTGGGGGCCTTCGGATATTTCTCGAAGGGTCCAATTTGTTGTACCCATCCATTCCCCAAAAATGGAGTTTGTATATAACTTATTTAGTTTGCAGCATAAATACGGGTACAAAATTTTCTACCGCTAAACGGTGATATTGTACTTTTTCATCTTGTGCTGGATGAGGCTCTTGGTAATCCCCAGACTCCTGGCCGCATGGGCCTGGACATTGTCGCACCGGACCAGGGCCCTCCTGACCAGGCGTTCCTCTATTTCCTCCAGGGCCTTCTGGAGGGGGATGTCGGGCGGGATGAATCTCTCCACATCGAATTGCGTTTCCGCCCCGGTCAGCTCTACCGGGAGATCATCCACCGTGATCTGCCCGCCCGAATGGAGGACCACGGCCCTCTCAATGACATTTTCCAGTTCCCTCACATTCCCGGGCCAGGGGTGTGCGTAGAAGGCCTTCCACGCCTCAGGGCTCAACCGGATGGCGTCATCCCCCTCTCCGCCATGAAATTTTTGGATGAAATGCCTGACCAGGAGCGGAATATCGTCCGGCCGTTCCTGCAGGGAAGGGACATCGATATGGATGACATTGAGACGGTAATAGAGGTCTTCGCGAAAGACCCCGTTTTGGACATCCTCTTTGATGTTTCTGTTGGAGGCGGACAGGACCCGCACATCCACCTGGATCGTCCGTGTGCCGCCGACCCGCTCAAACGCCATCTCCTGGAGCACCCGCAAGAGCTTGACCTGGAGAGAAAGCGGCATATCGCCCACTTCGTCCAAGAAGAGGGTCCCCTCATCGGCCAATTCAAAGCGCCCCTTTTTCATGGCCACGGCCCCTGTAAAGGCCCCTTTCTCATGGCCGAAGAGTTCACTTTCCAGCAGGGTTTCCGTCAAGGCGCCGCAATTGATGGAAATAAACGGGCGGTCCTTTCTCTGGCCCTGGTAGTGGATGGCCTTGGCGATGAGTTCCTTTCCGGTCCCGGAAGGTCCGGTAATGAGCACGGATGCCTTGGACCTGGAGACCTTTTCGATGAGGTCGTATACCTCGATCATCGGCTTGCTCTTTCCGATCAGGTTGCCGTACCTGAAGCGGTCGGAAAGGGCCTCGGTCAGGAGCCTGTTTTGCTTGACAAGCCGGTAGTTTTCAAGGGCCTTTTTGATGGTCAGTTTCAGCTGCTCATTTTCAAAGGGCTTCTGGATGTAGTCATAGGCATGCTTTCTCATCGCCTCAACGGCCATCTCAATGGTCCCGTATGCGGTCATCATGATCACCGGCAGGTCCGGCTTTATCTTCTTGCACGCCTCGAGGAGTTCCATGCCGCTCATTCCCGGCATTTTCATATCGGTTATTACCAGGTCCAGGTCTGCCTCGCGCACCGTAGCGAGTCCGGCCTTGGCGTCATTGGCAGTAACGATCTCATAGCCTTCCGCTCCCAGGAGGGCCTCGAGCACCACCAGATAGTTCTTTTCGTCATCTACAATCAGGATCGTTTCCATCGTAAACCAGGTGGATGAAGTGGCTAAAGTTTAAAGTGCATAAAGTTAAAAAACCGTAATCAACGGCGAATACGGGAGATCAGGGAAACCGCCACCCCGCCATCGCAGCATTTCAGCATCCCAATCATCCTATTCATCCAGGCAACCGGCAACGAGTAACGAGTAACGAGCAATCCGTATCCAGCCCCAAGCAAACCTCATGCCAGGGGGAGTTGGATCATCACCCGGGTCCCGGTGGGTCCTTCCCCCTCGGATGCCGTTGTCCTGCTCTCTATCCATATCTTTCCCTGGTGTCCCTCGATGATATTGCGAACGATGGACAGACCGAGGCCCGTCCCCTTCTCCTTGGTACTGAAAAAGGGATTGAAGATCTTATTCAGGTCCTTTTCGCTGATCCCGGCACCGGTATCTGCAATCTTAACACTATACTGCCCGTCTTTCTCCTCCGTCACCGCTACCGTGATCTCGCCCCCGTTCGGCATGGACTGAATGGCGTTTAAAAAGATGTTGAGGAAGGATCGGTAGAGCTGTTCCGGGTCTGCCCGTAGTTTTAGGGGGCGATGGTCGAGATGGTTCCGAAGGGAAATCCCCCTTTTATCAAGTTCCGGTCCCAGGAATAGAAAGGTCCTCTCGAGGATCTGCGTGAGGTCGCAGTCCTGAAAGTTGGGCGTCATGGGCCGGGCAAAGTCCAGGAACTCGGTGACAATATCGTTGAGCCTGCCGGATTCTTCAACAATCATTTTTGTGAGCCGGGAGGTGGATTCCTGGGCGCCGGGCATGGATCCCAGCAGCTCTGCCGTGCTCCGGATAATGCCCAAGGGGTTCCTGATCTCATGGGAGACCCCCGCCACCATCTCGCCCAATGCGGCCAGTCTCTCGGCATGGTGCAACTGGGCCTCCAGCTCCCTCTGTTCCCTGGCCCGTTCATCGATGATCCTCTCGGCCTTGCGGACGATCAGAAGAAGGGCAACGAAGATCATTCCCATAATGAGGATCGAAAGCCCGAAGGTGAGATACTGAAACCGGATGACGGATTTGAATTCCTCGCTCAGATCCTGGAGCAGTTCGAAGACGCCCAGCACATATCCGGTGTCGCCAACGAACGGGCCGATTCCCGTGAAGGGGATGTAGGTCCGCAGTTGCCTTTTGCCCCCCATCTTTTCGATGCCCAGGCCCCACAGGGTATCCCCCCCGGATATCAGCCCGGAGGAATTTTCTCCCATGACCGCCCTTTTGTACCCTAAGCTCTCCACCACTTTTTTGCCTAAGAGACTGGAGTCGGTACTGTACGCGATCACGCCGTTATTGATATCATAGATATTGACCAGGTCGATCTTGAAGCTGTGGGTGGTGTTCCTGACGATACGATCCATCAACTCATACTGGAATTCCTCCCGCAGCCGGATCTTGCCGAATTGACTGGTCACGGGGAGGACAAAATTTTGAAATACCTGGTGATTCAGGTTTTCGCCCAGGAGAAGGGCATAATTTTCATAACTCTTCATCAGGATGTCTTTTGCCTGGCGGGAAATGACCATGGAAAAGGGAAAACTGAAGATAATCAGGACGATGAAGCTTGCATAGGCAAAGAACTTGACAAGCCGGAACTGCCTTGCATGTCTCTCTGTATGTTTCTGAGTCGGCGTCATACGGTCTGTTGGCAAAATAATTTAGGACAAAATAATTAAAAAATAGTGACTCTTTAGCCTCTTGATAGAAGGCGGCGCAACATGTCAGGGCCGTGGGGGTCTCTTTCCCAAAGGACGCAAGACCTTGGCTCATTGCATAGAGACGGCAGTGTATCCGTGAAATTCACCCAAGGACAGCCCTCTCCGAGCTGTAGGCTCTACCCTCCGGCATGTAAGCCCTACGGGCTGGAAGCGGAGCCGGAAGCCAGGAGTTGATCTCGGTTGAAGCCTCTGTCGTCCCTGCCTGTTCCGAAGCGTATTTAAGACCACGGGGGCGTTCCACGGTCTGTGGAATCCTTTGTTGCGTCCGTTGGGAAAGAGACCCCCGCCGGTGTTTTTCACATGCCTAACGTGTTATAAAAAATGTCATTTTACCCCACTGTCCCACTATTTCAGCATTCCAATCACGCCTTGTCGTATCAGTTCGGCATTGACAATGGTTGCATCTTGATATCTTATTCTCTAAGGCGGGTTGGAGTCAACAGGTTAGCGGAAACCAACGTTTTAGGCCGGTCCCCGGACAGATCTGCCGCAAACCCGGCGGGCACAACCCACCTGATGAATGAAAAAAGAGGCGCCGGGGCTCGAATGGAACGTATCCGCGGGTCAGCCCCTGAACCCCTGAAACCTGAACCTGGAACCCCTGACATGAAAAACCTTCCATTCATGCTCTATGCGGATCGCCATGGCCGTATCTATGAACACCCTCACCTCAGGATGCTGGGCCTTTCGGGGTCTGTGGCGCAGGTGATCGCAGAAGAGGACCTGGCGCCGATGCCGACATTCAGCAAGCTCTTTTATATCCCCGATTGTCCGCCCATCGGTCTTGATCCCGATACGGGGAAGACCGAGGTTCTACCGGAGATAGAAGTGGACGGGGTCCTCTCCAGATGCTTTGCCGTGGCGGCCTTCCTTGAACCGGGATGGGTCCGGGGTTACCTTCCGGCGGCCGAATACGGCGCCAAGGCGTACACCCTCCCTTCCTGGGCCTACGGGGCCGTGGGATTCAGGGAGGACGGATACTGGGTGTCGGGCTTCCAGATTGAATACAACCCCAAGTGGGACCCCCGGAATTACGACGACAGGGACCTAGTGTCTGCCATTCGCCGGTTTAAACGGCGAACCCCGGAAGGCCCCCTGGTGAGGCACCTGATCCGCTGCGCCACGGAAAACCACTGTTTTGCGGCGAAAAATCTCTTCTTGGGAAGATGGGAGGCCCCCCTGCCGGTCAGTTGCAGGTGCAACGCCGCCTGCCTCGGGTGCCTCTCCCTCCAGCCCGAGGCCTCATTTGAGGCCTCCCACGAACGGATCTCCTTTACCCCCTCACTGGAGGAAATCGTTCCATTGGCCGTGCGGCACTTAACCCATGCGCCGGAGCCG
>JAWOIH010000259.1:0-3407 GCA_046484725.1 Candidatus Desulfacyla sp.
GGCGGATCGTCGGGCTTAATCAACCGGAAGACATACGGAATCAGGACCGGTACAACCGTGCATCACGGGTGGTTGCCGGGTGGCGGCGGGATAAAGATTTCCTGGATCAAGAAGGCAAACCGATGTTTTTACGATTATCCGGAACACCAAACAGTTTCCAGGAGCTTGTGAAGCGGTACAGCGGGGATATCCCCTACCGGGCTGTTCTCGACGAACTCAAGGCGGACGGCAGCGTGAAAAGTCTTGACGAAAACCAGATCAAACTGACCCATCGAGCGTATTTGCCCAAGGCCGATGAGTCCATGAAATTTCACATCCTTGGTGTCGATACGGGATTCCTCATCGACACCATCAACCACAACTTGAAAGGGAAGGACCAACCCCCTCGATTCCAGCGCAAGGTCCTCTACGACAACCTGCCCGAGGAGGCGCTCCCGGAATTTCGACGACTCTCCTCCGTATCAGCTCAGGACCTGCTGGAGAAGCTTGACAAGTGGCTTTCACGCCATGACCGGGACCTCAACCCCAAGGCCGGGGGAAGCGGACGTAACACCGCGGGGATTGGAATCTACTATTTCGAACAACCTTATGACAAAGAGGACGAGACATGATTACGTCTCTTTTACGACAAAGGGCAGGCGCGCTGATGTCGCTGTGGGTCATTGCAGCACTTCAGGTCGGCTGCAGCGGGGGGGGAGAGATCGTTGCCGGAGGCGGGATCGGGGGGACAGGCGTTACCGTAGTATCCGTCGGCACTGTGACCGGTTTCGGCAGCGTGATCGTCAACGGTGTTGCCTTTGACACGACCGGCGCCGAGGTGTTTGTCGAAAACCTTTCAAAGGGGACGGGCAATTCGGCGGTGCTCCAGCACCTTTCAGCGGGTATGGTGGTGCGGGTTGAGGGCAGTTTCGCAGAAGACGGTAGCGCAAGCGCAGATCGCGTGTTTTTCAGCAATTATCTCAAAGGAGTGGTCGAGAGCATCAGCGAGCTTGATTCTATTTCGAAACAGGCGGTCATTCTCGGGCAAACGATCTTGATAAATGATCGCACTGTGTTTCACAATGTGAATCCTGTCTCGATTGCCGCCGGCATGGTCCTGGAAGTGAGCGGCTACGATGACGACTTGGGCAGGATCTTCGCAACCTATGTGAACAAGGTTGCAGACTCCCTTCCGCTTGATGGCCGGGTGGAAATCAAAGGAGTGGTTCAGGATGTGATTCCGCCGCTGCAAAGTTTCAAAATTCGACAACTCACTGTTGATTACTCGGGGGCCGATCTCGGCGGTCTGGGCGGAAACGCGCTTGAAGCAGGTCAGTTGGTCAAAATAATAGGGAGACCGGAAACGCCCAATCAGTTGGTTGCCGAGAGCATTGATCTGGAAGAGGAGTTCGGCTCCAGGGCGTTCGATGTGGTTGATCTGGAAGGAATTATCACCCAAGCTGGAGCACCCGGTGAGTTTGGGATCGGCCGTTACACGATCAGAGTCGACCAAGCGACCTCCTTCATCAATCTTACCCCTCAGGATCTCAACCCTGGAACCAGGGTCGTCGTGCACGGGGCACTGACAGACCGCGTCATACTTGCCGCTCAGATCCTCCTTCCTGAAAGGATCAGGATCGAGTCCAATGTGAGCTCCATTGACTTTGACAATAAAAGTCTTGTGCTGGAAGGATTGGAACCGGCAAGGGTATTCGCGACTGAAACGACACGCATATTGGGAATCGAGTCAGTGTTTGACGATATCGCTCCCGGGAATCACGTCAGGGTTTTGGGCAGGCGAACCGGCAGCGATATTCTGGCGTCGAGCATTGTGGTAACCCCGACCAATGATTCAGTTAATCTCGCAGGCCCGGTTGACACCGTCTCCCAGCCGATCATCGTTATCCTGGGAATAGAGGTGGATACTTCCCTCATCCCTTCTGATGAGTTCAAAGGAGTGGGAGGGAAGCCGGTTTCGTCTGGGGAGTTTTTCGGAACTCTCCGGCCGGCGGACAGCGTGGTCGTGGAGGGTGTCCTGCAGGCCGGGACCGTGAACTGGCTGACCATCTCACTTGAGTGATGGAGCATAGGGTAAGATCGAAGTAGTGTCCAGAGAAGTTGTCCCTGGAGGGCCTGAAGATCTGATTTTGCCGGTGGGAATCTATGAAGTGGTGGCATGGAGTGAAGGGAGCGAGGCGCGCTGAGCCGGAACGCATGAGTCCGGTTCACCATGGGAAATGCTCGGCTTTTCAAGAAAATGAGGGGGCTGCCATGAGCGATTTGCACGCCTTTTATGAGGTGTTTTCTAGCCCGACTTACAGAGTAAATTATGCTAGAGCCAAAGCGCAGCGCACCTGCATCGTATGCAGTCGCCCAGCCACAAGTTTCAAAAATGCCTCAGCGAGATTTGAATACACCGTTTCAGCTCTATGCCAGCAGTGCCAAGAACGACTGTTTTATTGCAGGGAACGAGGCACATATCCAAAACCTCAACAATAGCGATACGCAGATGATCGCCCCGCAGCGAGATCTCAAGAGAACTCCGAAGTCGGAGTCTTGAGCATTTCAATCATCTGGAAAATGGCTACAAGTCAACGCTCCTTATTTTCCAATGCTTACAACGGCAGATTGAAACCGTTATAGTGCCTTCCGGTCCCACCCCCGGATTTCTGGACCTATTTCAGTGAGATTGATCCTGATAGTCCACTCTTAGAAAAACGCTACGAAACGCAATATGCAGATAACCTTCACCCGAATGAAGAGGGCTATCGTTCAATGGCCAGCCTCTGGTTCGAAGCCTTGACTCAATAACAACACCGAGTTTTATGCGGAACCACAACCCTATTTTGCTTTTTGTACCTTGTGTGTTCTTTGTGCTTTTTGCTCCTACGCGATAGATTATAACAACCTATCGTTTGAGGGAAATGACCGGTGGGATTTAACAATGCGATACGGATGGTGCAATCCGGAATAGTCAATAAAAATCAATGAAAAACTGTTTTGCATCTGTAATCATTTCCTTCCTAAGGAATCCCCGCAATCTGTTCAGATCTGTACTGCTGAGTCTTGCCGCAGACATCTGCATATTGAAATATTAGAATCGTTTTAGTAGAGTGGATAGGGGCATCCACTTCAATCTATAGACAGAAGCTAGCGACGTCTTTTCCCCTCCGATTTAGGAACTCATAGCGAACCTTCTTTGACGGATGCGAATTTACTGATTGGATGGTATTTTCAATGAGCCAAAACAAGAATAACTTCCCAAAAGAAAAGTCGAACAGGATTGTTCTGTTTGTTGACCTCCGAGATTCTACGGATATTCTGATAAATTTCGAACAGGGATTTTATCAGAAAACGCAGGGACAATCAGAATCCACCGTTACTTATGAAACATTTATCAGCGACGTCCATGAAACCTCCTATAAAGA
>JAWOIH010000480.1:0-22589 GCA_046484725.1 Candidatus Desulfacyla sp.
CAGGCCGGCGATTACCGATGGATCCAAACACCATCGGACGATGGCTAACCCTTCTTTTCCCCAGTTCCCGTAATAGACATCCAATTCTGGGAAATACTGCGCCAGGAGGTGGTTCCGTATGCGGACCTTCTGCCCGTGCTCTTGCCTCTTCAGCCGTCTTTTCAGGGATAAGAGATTCCTCAGGTCCCTCAGAGGCATTGACGGGTACTCGTAAAAGAGAAACTTCCCCTGACATATCAGATCCGCTATAACCGCCGCATCTTTCGTGTCGTTCTTATCCCATCGGCCATCTATTGTTTTGCGATTGTTCTTGACCGCTGTGCCTGCCACCAAGACCACATGCCGTCCACTCCTGATCAGATATTCACCCAACGGCTTATGATAGTTGGCAGTGGGTTCAAAACCATAAATTACCTTGTCCAGACCGTACCTGACTTTCAAGGCATCTTCCTGGATTCGCAGCTTCCGGAACCCTTCAAGGTTATTTTCAAAGATCATTCGCTTCAACAGTGTCTTCCCGGTGGCTGTTCCATAAAATGCGTAGTGTTTGTATTTCGCCACATCGATCCCGACAATCAAATGCTCGTTCGAACCCCTTATCTCCTTCCTGATTTGACGAAACTCCTCCAGTCTGATACTATCTACCACGTTCATCTGAAACCTCCTTCCTTAAGTTAAAGTTTTTTCCCGAAAAATTGCTTTACCTTAACAGGAGGTTTTTCTTTTGCATAGCTATTAAGAAATTTTTTTCTATACTAACATTGGGGAAGCTAACCCATTGGTTTTTCAATATATAACGTCCATAAGAAACTAAATAACTTAACAGATGTGCAATAAAAGGGTCTACGCTTGACTCACTCTGCGCTGCCGTAAAGAAGGAATATGTCCAGACCGCTGAGAGTGGAATATTCGAATGCTTGGTATCATGTAATGAACAGGGGGAGACGGGGGGAGTCTGTTTTCCGAAAGAATGAGGACTATCTCCACTTTATTGT
Source organism: Candidatus Desulfacyla sp. (assembly GCA_046484725.1). Lineage (GTDB taxonomy): Bacteria > Desulfobacterota > DSM-4660 > Desulfatiglandales > Desulfatiglandaceae > AUK324. Next base: position 996 of record JAWOIH010000480.1, read on the forward strand.
CACTGCGGGGAGACCATTCCTTCTCGTCCCCAAGCTCCGGCTTGGGAACGCGCTTGCCCGGAAGCTCCAGCTTCCATTTCCTATCTCGAAATTGGCATAGGAACCGCGCATGTTCAAGATCATCACCATTCCGTTTGACCGCAATACCAAATCTTTCGACGACGACCTCCTCAATCGTCTGGTCGTCAACAAACAGGTAAAAACCTACCGGGCCGAGCTGTTTTACGAAGGCGGTCCATCTGTGATTTGAGCTCGCCCTGGTGAAACTTCTTTTTTGAGTCGACACCTCCAAATTGCCATTCAATATGGCGATATGTACGCCGGAGCGATCCAACTGCCTCGATCGAAGAGCTTCTTTCTTTTTGGCCGAGGGGACACTCCCCGGCGAAGCTGGAGCTTCCCGGGCAGCGGCCGGGAATTGAACCGGAAGATCTTCAGCTTTCTCGAAAACCCGTGATTTATACGCAGAGTTATGGTAAGGTGCGTATAAAATCATGGAAAGGAAGGATGGGATTTGGAAAGACAGCCGCTGGTCGTACAGACCCTGTATGCCGAACTCATGGAGCAGATGCTGGCCCTGGAGGCGGGCAGGAGCATCGGCGATGTGGAAGGGTGTTTCACCACTAAGAACATCAAAGGGGAGCAATACGTCTATTTCCAATATTCCGACCCTGGCGGCCGGAAACGGCAAACCTATATCGGGAAAAGGGGACCTTCGCTGGACCGGGTCGTGGACCGCTTTGCTTCCGACAGGGAGAGCGTGAAAGACGACCAGAATGAGATCAAACGCCTTTGCGCGCTGCTCCGGGCCGGGGGCGCCATGACAACGGAAAGTGCATCCGCAAGGGTGCTCAAGGCCTTTGCCCAAAGCGGACTGTTCAGAATGGGGGCGGTCCTGGTTGGGACCCATGCCTTTACGGTCTTAGGGAATCTCCTTGGCGTGAAATGGATTCATTCCGCCCTGCAAACCCAAGATGTGGATATTGCAGGCGAACGACGCCTTGGCATCGCCTTTCCATCAGTGGAAAAGGCTGACGTACCCCAAGTTCTCGATCAACTGGAGATGGGTTTCCTGCCCGTACCCGCCTTTGACCCAGGACAACCTTCCTCGTCCTTCAAAGTCCGGGGAAAATCTCTGAGGGTAGATTTCCTCACCCCTTCAAGGGGATCGAGGGACACGGGTGCCGTACCGATTCCCCGTTTCGGCATGGCCGCTCAACCGCTCCCCCTTCTGGATTTCCTCATGGAACATGCCGAACACGGGGCCGTGGTAAACGGCGGCGGGGTACTGGTTCAGGTGCCTACGCCGGCCAGGTTTGCTCTCCACAAACTGATGTTGTTCGGCGAACGGGGAGTGATTGCACACACCAAAGCAGAGAAGGACCTGGTTCAGGCCTCGCAGCTTATTCAGGTCCTGACAGAGGATCGGCCCGGAGACCTTATCCTTGCGTGGGAGGCCGTCGAAACAAGCGGCAAGGCCTGGCTCAGACGTCTTGGGAGAGGCATAGAGGCCTTGAAGAATCGTTTTCCGGACGTCCACGCCCTGATGCAGAACATCGTGCCGGTAACAGAATAATGCCTTTTCACCCTCGTTTCCCGGTTTCGGCAGTGCATATCTGATTCCGTGTAAAGTAAAGGGGTCTAGTCCACGCTTGACTCATAGTCTGGTGAAAAGTAGGATTATGTCCAGACCGTTGAGAATAGAATATCCGGATGCTTGGTATAATGCAATGAACAGGGGAGACGGGGGGAATCTGTTTTCCGAAAGAATGAGGATTATCTCCATTTTATTGTCGCTGCGGGGAGACCATTTGGAGGAGATCGGCAAGGAATTCAATATTCCCCGATTCGGTCCGGTCAGCACTGTTTTAGAGAGGATGAGGGGGAAGATATCCGGGGATCGCCAATTGAGAGACTGTGGCGAGGAGATCAAAACCGTCTTGCAGATGAGTCAAGCGTAGACCCTTTTATTGCATCTTCTTTGAGAAGAAAGAAGACCAACGTATCATCAGCAAAGAACGTAGCCCATGCTGCCTTACCCGAACATCGATCCAACCATCATCGAGATCGGCCCATTCAAGCCTCAATGGTATGGGCTGATGTATGTGATCGGATTCATCGCGGCCTATCTGCTTATCGGGATCCAGCAAAAGGCCCGCCGGATCGGGTTGCAGAGAGACACGCTCCAGCATCTCGTCTTTCAGGTCGGGGTGGGCCTCATTGTCGGCGCCCGCCTCGGCTATATCCTCTTTTATCAATTTGCCCATCTTTACGACTATATCGCTCATCCCTTGGAGATCATTGCCGTCTGGCACGGGGGCATGTCGTTCCACGGCGGCCTTATCGGTGCAGTCGTTTCGGTGGTGCTCTTTTGCCGTCGCCACCGGATGCCCTTTTGGGACGTGGCCGACACCGTCGTCGTGACAGCCCCTATCGGACTGGCGTTGGGGCGGTTGGGAAATTTTATCAATGGCGAGTTGTACGGCCGACCGACGGACGTCCCCTGGGCAATGGTCTTTCCCGGGGCCGGACAGGGTCCCCGGCACCCTTCGCAGCTCTACGAGGCCCTTCTGGAGGGGGTCCTCCTGTTTATTCTCTTGTGGAAACTGAAAGATATGGATTTCAGACCCGGGGCGATGGTATGCTGTTTCCTGGGGGGCTACGGGGCCTTCAGGTTTTTGGCAGAAGCATTCCGCCAGCCCGATGCGCATCTGGGCCTCTTCTTCGGACTCCTGAGCATGGGCCAGATTCTGTGTCTCTGTATGGTGGCCGCAGCCCCCATCCTGTGGTGGCTGCTCCCCGGGGGCGCAGGGAGCGACATGGGAACACGGTATCCAGAGAGGAAGGAAGGTGCGAAATGAGAAAGCGTTTTTTAATATGGATCATGTTTGCGGTTCTGTTGCCGGCAGGCGCCTCGGCCGATGAAATCACTCTGGCTGTCCTGGGAGATTTCCCTCCGTTTCAATGGGAGGATGCAGGAGAAGTGACCGGTATTGATGCGGATATCATCCGTGAGGTATGCAGGCGGCTCGGAATCGGGCTGAAATTTCGGGTCATGCCCTGGAAGAAAGCCCTGGAGTCTGCGGAGGACGGGGATATAAGCGGTCTCGCTGCCGCGCTGTACAGCGAGAATCGGGCGGAACACCTGTATTATACAAGGGAGAACGTGCATATTCAGAAAAATGTCATTATGATCCGGAAAGACAGCGATTTAATGATAAGGGGATTTGATGACCTGAGGACCATAAAAACGGGTGTTGTGAGGGATTTTTCATACGGCCCGGAATTTGACAATATCCGTGGACTTAACAAAGAGGTATACGGAGATCAGAAAGAACTGGTACGCATGCTTGCGGCACGACGTATTGATGCCGCAATGGGCTCGGAAATGCCTCTGATGTTCAATGCAAGGCAGGTCGGAATTCAGAATGAGCTTGAAGTCGCACATGTTGTAACCGAATATCCTGCCTATATTGTCTTTTCTAAAGCATCGGGTGAAAAGGGCGAATTGCTCGCCCGCAAATTTGATACGGTTCTCAGAGAGATAAAAAAGGAAGGTCTGGACCGAAAGATTATGGATAGCTATATAAAATAGCCAGGGAAGGGTGGCAAATATGCTCCTGTGAAGGGGTCTACACTTGACTCATCGTCTGCTGTAAAGAAGGATTATGTCCAGACCCGCTGAGAATAGAATATCCGGATGCTTGGCATCATGTAATGAACAGGGGGAGACGGGGGGAGTCTGTTTTCCGAAAGAATTATGATGAAAGAAATAGTATCCCAAGGATCGGTCGAGGTTGTCCGTGCATCGTTTGCGAAACCCCCATTCTCTGGCTTCGCAGGACCAAAGCGCTCGGTAGTCTGCGCCACCATGTTCTGGATAGGGTTCGTTGCGCTCTCGATATTTTTTGCCGTGGCATCGATCGAGGCCCAACCAGCCTTTCCCGGGCGCATGGAAAATACGCTGGGCATGGAATTCGTGCGAGTACCCTCAGGCGAGTTTCTCATGGGGAACGATGAGACGCCGGACAGTCTGGCAAAGGCTTACCCTCAGTACGAGCACCGGCGCTTTGTAATTCTCGATGACGAGGCCCCTGTGCATCGGGTACGAATCACCCGTCCTTTTTATTTGGGGAAATATGAAGTGACCGTGGGTCAGTTCAGGAAGTTTGTGAAACTGTCCGGCTACACGCCCGAGTCTATCGCCGACGGCACCGGCGGGTATGGGTACAACTCCACCTACGATCCGAGGCAATCCAAACGGGGTGATGCCTTTGAAGGCCGCAGCCCTATCTATTCATGGAGCCATCCGGGGTTCAGGCAGGGCGAGGATGAGCCGGTGGTGAATGTAACGTGGAATGACGCGGTGGCCATGGCCTCATGGTTGAGTCAGAGAGAGGGGAGAACGTATCGGCTTCCCACGGAAGCCGAATGGGAATACGCCTGCCGCGCAGGCACTCGGACCCGGTATCACAGCGGGGATGATCCGAAGGACCTGATCAAGGTCGCGAACGTGTTTGATGCGGATGCCATGCCAAACTGGCCCCAGTGGCGGGTGTATTCCCTCGAGGGACATGACGGTTTCGAATTCACGGCACCTGTCGGCAGTTTCGCCCCCAACGCATGGGGCCTGTACGATATGCACGGAAATGTATGGGAATGGTGTGCCGACTGGCATGGGGATGGGTACTATGCAGCATCCCCATTGGACGATCCCAAGGGCCCCACAGCGGGAGTGGTTCGGGTTCGTCGTGGCGGATCGTGGCACACCTGGCCCTTCTATGCAAGGTCTGCGTATCGTAATTGGAACAGGCCGGATACCCGTTACACGCTGGTCGGCTTCCGGCTGCTTTGCGAAGCCGACATCGGCGGGCAGATCGGCAACAACTAATTGTCCCTCCATGCTTGACATCTACAAACCCGCCATCCGATTTCCCCTGATCAGCTTTGGTGTATCCGGACAGATACCGCCCCATCACAACCCTTGTCGCTTGACGTTTACGGCTATTCCAGGATGTTGAACGGGCCTGGTCTGCAAATCGATTAACGAACCCCACTGCTGTCCAAAATAAATTGATTCGTTGATCTGGCGTTCGTAATTCCAGTTAGTTAAGCCTCCGAAAAAGGGGTTTTAAATTCAGGTTGTCTTCATCCGAATATGCTGTCCAAGACCCCCGAGGGCCAGTAGATCTTGGACAGGGCCGGGCTGCATGGGGAACACATCGAACGGGTTGTCAATCCATTCCCATAAGTCGCGGTGCCTAAAGAGGTTCACCTGAGAAACGCCACGAGATTGGATAGAAACCATGCGAATTTGGACTTGAACTGGAGGTACTTGATCAGAAGGATCGCAATCAGTGCTGTCCAAATCTGGATGTAAAGGGCGTTCTCAGTGGTTCCCACAAACGTCTTGACCTTAAGATTTTGTTTGAGCGCCTTGAAAAGGAGTTCGACTTGCCACCGATCTTTGTAGATGGCCGATATGGTGGTTGCCCCGGACTCAAGGTGATTCGTGAGAAGAACGATTTCGCGGTCTTCATTCTTGTCCCAAACCACGACTCTACGAAGGATATGGCGACAATTTTTGCGGGCCTTATACCCCGTAAATTGGATTAGCTGATCCGCCAAGATATTTCGATTCATCGGCACGTTCTTTTCTTCAATGACCATGTAATCGGCATTCTCTTTCAGGCGCGTCACGAAAAAGATTCCCATTGATGTCCAGTGTGCGAAGAGTGTGTAATCGTTGTATCCGCGATCCATGGCCACGATCGAGCCGGGGACCAACGGAACCTTCCGTGCGATGGTGACATCGTGCTTTTTCCCGTTTGTGATATAGGCAAAGGTGGGCAAGTATCCATCGTGATCCAACAGAAGATGGAGTTTGACGGCACCTTTGGTACGACGAAATTTGGCCCATGGGAAGAGAGGTAGACAAAGAGATATGGTCGAGCTATCCAGGGAAAGCAGCTTGTTTTTGAAGCGGAACTTGTGTTTGCCCGGAGCTTATTTTCTGCAAAAATCCAGCGTTTGGTAAAACAGGTCCCGGTACATTTCCCATGGCCGATGGGCATTGGCATAAGAGAGGGTCGATTTATTTGGTGCGTCTTTCATCCCAAGATGACGGAGTTTCCCTATGCAGCAGGCCAAGCCGCCACAGATCTCTCGAAGGCTTTTGGCTTGGGCTAATTGGCAAAACAACATGGCCGTAAAATGATCCCAAGAGGCGTACCCTTTTGAATAGCGTTTCGCACCATGCTCAAAGACCAGATCATAGAATTTTCGTCGACTGAAAAGAGCAATCAGTTGACTAAACAGACTCGCACAACGTACTATATTCTCGTCCTCCTGCTTTTGGGTTACCGCAATTTTTTTGCCAAAACCACGGTGCCCCAACAGGAGGACAAATTCAATCAGATTTCTTTAAAACGGTTTTTGGACAAGAGTGATGATGAACAGGAGGGAACCTGGTATTTCTCTGTTATTGATGTTGTCGGCGCATTGACCTGGAACAAAAAACCGGCAGGCGTGTGATCACGGGCGAGAGCCTTTTGCCGCCGGTTAAAGCGAAAAAAGAAACTCAAGGGTGGGGTCGATGAAGATGAGCGATAAACGAATGAAAATCCTCGTATTGAACGCTACCTATCGTCCCAACGGGACGACCACCGAACTCGCACGGTCGTTCATGGAGGGAGCCAGGGCCAACGGTGCGGAAGTCGATATGATTATGCTCCGTGAGCGAACGATCGGATACTGCACCAACTGCCTGAAATGTTATGGCTTTACTGGCGAAGGAATATCTCCATGCAGCCTGAAGGACGATATGGATGAACTTATACCCCGAATCGTTGATGCGGATGGCATCCTATTCGCTTCGCCGGTGCATAACGGATTTGTGACCGGGCTAATGACGGTATTCTGGGAGCGTTTGTCATGGCGGGTGGCGCAACCGGGCAAGCCGTTTCTCAATTTTATGAGCATCAAAACACGCATAAATGACAAAGTGCGGGCCGTTGGCTCGATCGCAAGTGCCGGCGGCATGCCCAACCGTTTAAGAAAATCATGTGATGACGGAACGCCCTGGTTGAAAAGCAATGCGCCTTTGATGCTTCACGGACAGTGGATCGGAGACATTTATGCCGGTGCGGATCTGGAACACATGCCGGAAAACAGTCAGGATTGGCATCGGATTTACTTCCTGCGGCGTCTGAGCGCAAGGCAGCGACAGGAGGCATATGCACTCGGCGTACAAATGGCAAAAGCCATCCAGTCCGGCGGTCTGAAACCGGTAACCATAGACAGGATGATCCATCCGGCGCTGAAATGGATTTTAAAGCTCATTTTCACTTTCAGCCCGCCTTATCGAGTGGCTCGATAACGAAGACGTTGCATCACTCAAGAAATCCATAAAAGAATGTTGAACTGAATCCAATGCTTGAGAAGCTGCCCGAGCAGGTCCGGGATCGGGTGGTGGATCATCTGCGTGAATATCTCGAAGAACTCCGGAATGGGCAATGGTTTTCAGGTCGACATCGCCTCTATTTTACCGTACATTTTTGGAGCTATGTTTCCGTGAGAGATGACTCCTTCCAAAACCTTATGATCTGGCAGATAGAGGCCTTTACCCCTTGCCGGGATGTGATATTGACCCCGGGGGGATGAGGGGACCCGCACGAAAGAGGAGAGGGAGATTTTTATGACAGGGCAGAAGAACGAATTGCAGGGTATTTTTTATCCCAACAGCGTGGCAGTGGTGGGCGTGTCTCCGGATCCTGCCAATCTGGGCAAGAATATCGTCCAAAATCTCCTGGCCTTTGGATACAAGGGGGAAATCCTCTCGGTGGGCAGGAGGCCGGGGGTCATCTTCGGACAGAGGATCTATCCGTCCCTGGATCAGATCGACCACCCCGTGGACCTGGCAGTCCTTCTCACCCCTGCCAGAACCATTCCCGACATCCTGGAGCAATGCGGCCGGAAAGGGATCCCCCGCGCGGTCATCGAATCCGGAGGATTTTCCGAGATGGGAGAGGAGGGTCTTCCCCTTGAGCGGGCATGCACGGAGGTTGCGGCGCGGTACGGGATCCGGTTCATCGGTCCCAACGGCATCGGCGTGACCAATCTGGAAAACGGCCTGGTCCTCCCATTTATGCCTGTTCGAAGGGACCTGTCGGTCGGCCCGGTCTCCATCCTGGCCCAGAGCGGCGGGGTGGGGCTCAGTTACCTCGGGTTTCTGGCGGAAGAAAACATCGGACTCAACAAGTTCGTTTCCATGGGCAACAAGCTCAATGTGGATGAAAACGATCTCCTCTCCTTTCTCATAGAGGACGAGGGGACCCGAATCATCCTTCTCTATCTGGAGGGATTCAGGGACGGCCGGAGATTTTTGGAGATCGCCTCCCGGTCCCAGAAACCGATCCTGGTCCACAAGTCCAACCGGTTTCGGGCCAGCGCCCAGATCGCCCATTCCCACACGGCCGCCCTGTCCGTGGACGACCGGCTGGTGGACCACGCCCTGGAACAGGCCGGATGCGTCCGGGTCAACACCATGGTGGACGCCATTGACCACGTGAAAATCCTCACCTTTCCGCCGCTCAAGGGAAACCGGCTGGCCGTGGTCTCCCGTTCCGGGGGCCATGCGGTCATTGCCGCGGACGCCTGCGGCCATTATGGATTCGATCTCCCTCCCTTTCCCAAGGAATTTCTGGAAAAGATCGAGAGCCGCTTCCGGGCCAATGTGATCCGACTCCAGAATCCCCTGGACCTGGGGGACCTCTTTGACCTGGACGTCTACGAGCATATTGTGGAAGAGATGCTCCGCCGCGACGACGTGGACGGGGTCCTTTTGGGCCATGGGTATCGCCGGGGCTTCGAGCAGGAGGCCTCCCGTGCCCTGATCCAGAAGGTGGAGAGGCTGGTGGAGATCTACGACAAGCCCGTGGCTGCGGTCATTTTCAGCGAGGCCGTGGAGATAGACTATCTGAAGAGACACTGTCGCGTCCCGATTTTCACCTCCCCTGAAAATGCCATGAGGGCCTTCCATCTCTCCCACACCTGGGCCTTACGCAAACACAGCCCCCTGGGGATCCGCGAGGCCATGGGGGAGGCGGCTGTAAAGGCAAAGGATATCCTCAGCGCCGCAAAGGGCCGCAAAGACCTCTACCTGAATGAGGCCATGGACCTGATCCGGGAGTACGGTTTTCCCACCCCTCCCTGTTTTCTCTGCCGATCCGCCGAAGAGGCCCTTCAGGCATGGAAGACCCTTCATGGGCCGGTGGTCATGAAGGTGGTTCGTCCCCACATCTCCCACAAGACCGACCAGGGGCTGGTGCGGTTGAACCTGAACGCCGAGGAGGAGATCCGTTCAACCTTTGCGGCCCTCTGCCGGGCGGTCTCGCCTCACGATCCGGAGGTGATGATCCAGCCCATGATATCAAAGGGTCGGGAGGTGATGCTGGGCGGAAAGCAGGACGAGGTCTTCGGCCCGGTCATCCTCTTCGGGTTGGGCGGCATCCTTGTGGAGGCCCTGGGGGACGTGGTCTGGAGGGTGGCGCCGGTCAGCCAAGATGACGCAAAGGCCATGATTCGGCAGATCAAGGGATTCAAACTCCTCACCGGCATTCGGGGGGAGCCCCCCTCGGACCTGGAGTCCCTTGAAGATCTCCTGATCCGGCTTTCCCGGATCCTCCTGGACCTCCCTGAGATCCAGGAAATAGATATCAATCCGGTCAAGGTGGGGGCCATGGGCGAGGGGTCGCAGGCCCTGGATGCCCGGGTGATTCTGAGGGCAGAGGGGCCTTCAGGGAGAGGGAATGGCGCCCTTTAAAAGCAGGGTGTTCCGGACCGGTCTGATGGTGTCTATCTTGAACTTCCCGACCCGGAAATCTTTCAGGTTTTTTTTGAGTTTATCTTCTGAAATGCCCAGTCGCTTGGTGATCGTCTTCAGAGAAAACGTCAGGCCGCCGATCCTGATTTTTCCGTCATTGTCCAGTTGGAGACGGCCATCTTTCGCCCCGAATTTCCCGCTTAATCCCAGGGAAACCTCCCTTTCCTGAAGTAAACCGGAAAGGCGGGTCGCCTCGGGACGGTCCGCTTCGGCGCTCTGTTCCGGGGCATTTTTGAAGATCTCAGAGGCATCCACCACGACCCCGAAATCCAGATTTCCATCCCGGATGCGGGTCCTTAAGGCCTTGACGGCATTGAGGTAGGGGTATCTATCGCTGCTTTCTGAAATGACCACGGCAAACAGTTTATTGGCGTCATTTTCATCCAGCACGACCTCGACCTGTCCGGCGCGGGCGGAGGACCTTCGGAGTTGATCTTCAATCTCCCGCTCCAGGGCCGCCCTCGCTGCTTCCATGTCTTTTTCATACCAGATGACGCCCCCGTCCGAGACCCCCCCTTTCCCGGTCTGGTACCACTCAGGAAGGAGGGTTGCCTGGCGCCAGAGATAATAGAGCGACCCGCCGATCGCAAGCAAGACGATCAATACCACGACAGCCGCCTTTTTCATGCCCGTCTGCCTCCCCTTATCATGGTTCGTTCATGCTTCTGTCAACTGTCACCGTCCAGGGCCGGCGTCGGCAACTTCAAGGTGATGCGTCAGTGATGGTTCCAATCCGGGGATAATTGAGCACTCCTTTAGGGCTCGCGGTGACGCCGTGAGTCGTTTTCCCCGGCAATGCCCTCACGGGCACACTCCAAACCATACTGGCCTCATATCGGGGTTTAGAGATTTTCGATGACAGTTTTTCAGCGTCCGGTTATTGTTCCTTTACGCTCAGATCCTGCTCCAGTGAGTTGATCAAGCCATTGAGTTCGCGCTGTTGGGTCTCCCGCTGACCCTCTAATGCCTTTTGCCTCTCGCGCTCTTTCTCCAACCCGGTTTCCTGCTGATTGAGCTGCTTGATATACCTGCTCCGGAGGTCCTTTTCTTCGGTGGTCTGTCCCAACCCCTGCAGATTCTCCCGGAGCCGTTTCTGGTCCTTGAAGATCTGGTCGCGACCCTTTTCCAGTGCCGTTAGCTCCCGGTCTATGGAGCTGATTTCGGATTTCAAGGCCACGATCTTCTCCAACGCCTGCCGGGTCTTTTCACTCAGGTAGTTCTTGCCCGCGAACAGCACGATGTGGTCGGGCGTCAGGTTGGTGACCATAATGGTTTCCCAGCTGTCGCGCATCTCCCGGACTGCAAAGGTCGTTATTCCCCGCCCGGGGGCTTTGACTTCAAAGCGGATGTAATTGTCCGTTATTTCTACGGGTTTGTCTTCATTGAGCAGTTTCCAGTCCGAATGATAAGGATGATCGATCACCACCGTCTTTAATCGGGGGTCCTTGTTGTCGAGGGTGTAGACCTTGGTCTCAATAACTGCGCGATGCATGCGCACCACCCCCCGGTTGACAATTACCCGGTCCACCTCCTCGGTCTTGGTGCCCGCTTGGGTATGCACGTGGAGGCCCAGGTCCACGGCATAGGTGATGTACCGCTCCTCATCCGGTTTGAGGGTTTGGGTGAGGGCTTCTCCGGCATAGCTGCCTCCCTGAATGACGGTCAATGGACCCCCTTCCAGGGTCAGACCGGTGCTGTTTTTGAGACGAACGGCTGCCAGCGGATTGCCGGACCTGACCGCCTCGTTGTAGAGATCCACGGCCTCGCCGTCGATCTCTTTTGCCACGATCGGGACCAGGGCCGAGCGATTGGCTTCAACGGTCACCGGGTGGTCGATCCTGTATTCAAACATCTCCCCCACCTCTCGGGTCGCCGTTTCCGCCTTTAGTTCCCTCATCCGTTCGTCCAGGTTGATTTCTTCGGAGCGCAATTCGTTCATGTCCCGACCCGCTGCAAAGGATTCCATCTGCCTCATGGCAGCCTTGGCCATGGGCGCCGCGGCCATCCGCATTCGGTCCGTGTGCACGCCTGCCTCCGGTATGGCCGGGGCCACGGGGGCCTCCTTTTCCATCCGGACCACGGGCCGCTTTATGAACTGGGGGTCATACAGATTTTGGATAAACGATATGGGGAGTCCGCTGACCAGGCAAAGCTCAACCCCTTTCCAGTCTGTTCCGCTCACATTATCGACAATGGCCCATCCCTGGAGAAACGGTTTCGCCCTCTTATTCTCCTTCTCCTCCGGGATGACGATTCGGTAAGTGGCCTTCCATACCGGGGCCTCTGCCACATAACTGACGAGAAGATTTTGCATGCCTTCGCCGGTCGGCGTGACAATGAGCGCCTTCTCATCTTTGCGGTGTTTCCGAAACAGAATCGCCAGATACCGCTTCAGATCCTGATTCAGTCGCTCATCAAGAAATCGAATTCCGACAATCTCCTCAGTGTGAAAGCTTCGCAACTGGCCCTTATCGTCAATCATGCTCAGATAAAAAAGCGGGATCTGAATGTCATTCTTCAGGGTCGTCCGCCTTTCGACCCCGACAATCGTCCCTTTGACGGCCGAACTCCCGGTCGCCATTTCGATGGGACTTCCCTGAAGTTGTTCCAGGACCTGGGGGAGGCCGTCGCCCTTTTTGAAATCAAAAGCGTACTCGTTCAGTTCCTGGGCCGCGGTCTTCGTGCTGTCGTAAACAATGCTGCCGACCCCGCCGCCGCTCAGATTGAGGACCGTAAGGCTTTTGAGCAGATCGTTCATCTGTTCCCGTTTAAAACCAAGGGGAATCCCTTCCCCTGCCGGGGCCTTCCCCCGCAGCTCAAAATAGCCCACGCCGCTTTTGAACAGCGCCACCTTGGTCAACGTCAACCGGCCTGACGGTCCCTCTTTGCTCTCAGCGCCGGCCCCCACGGGAATTATGAAGCTGAACAGGAATCCGCCGACCAACAGGCAACATAAGCAATGAAAACGTCTCATGGTGAACCTCCTTTGTTTGCGAGACTGCAAATCCCCCTTGGCAGGAATCGGGAGAGGGGAAAACCCTCAGATCATGTCATCTCTAAATTTGATAGCAAATGCCGCTGGTTTGCGCAACACAAATCCCTGGTGCCTGGCCGGTCTGTTCGTGGCCCGCCCCGGCCTGCAGGATTCTTCTTGTCTGTTCCATGGATTTATTGTAAGAACCATCGTGTACGAAACCGGTTGCTGGATCCTGGGACAGGCTCTTTTAAACCCTGGTTTACGACCATCGACCTCTGGTTTCTGATGCTGGATGCTCGTCACCCTATAAACCTCGTATGAAACCTGTCGTTGGTTGCGGAGTGCCATTGCCTGAGCCGTGATGCCGGCTGCAGCGTCCATCTTCAATATTCGTTCTTCAATCGTCAATATTTAATGATAGGGGGATTCCATGTTTCAGACAAAGATGACAGAGATGCTGGGGGTGCAATACCCCATCGTAGGGGGCACCATGATGCATATCTCCACGGCCGAATTTACCGCGGCCATCTCCAATGCCGGGGGCCTGGGCATCCTTGCCTCGGCCATCTATCCGAGCCGGGAGTCCTTTGGAGAGGCCCTGGATCAGCTTCTGGATCTGACCGACCGGCCCTTTGCGGTCAATCTCAATCTCTTTCCCATGATGCGTCCCATCGACAATAATGATTATCTGGATGTCCTGCTGGAGAAGGGGGTCAAAATCGTTGAGACATCCGGGCATTCCGCACCCGAAGCGCTCTGTGCCCGCTTCAAAGAGGCCGGCCTGACCTGGATCCACAAATGCGTGGGGATCCGTTATGCCCTCAAGGTCCAGGACATGGGCGCGGACATGATCACCGTGGTCGGCTATGAAAACGGGGGCGCCACCGGAAAGCTGGATATCGGAACCCTTGTGCTCGTCCCCCAGGCGGTGGAGAGCCTCCGTGTGCCTGTGATAGGCGGCGGCGGCGTCTCAAACGGGAGGGGCCTTGTCGCGTTGTTGGCCCTGGGTGCGCAGGGTGTCATTATCGGCACGCGGTTGTTGACCACCCGGGAGGCACCCATCCATGAGGCCCTGAAGAAGGCCCTTGTCCAGGCAAGCGAACTGGACACCATGCTGGTCATGCGCTCCATCGGTGCCACCCACCGGGTTTGGACCAATGCGGCGGCCAGAAAGATCACCGAGCTGGAGGCCAATCAGGCCGGTCTGCCTGAGATCCTCAATATCGCCACCGGCGAAAAGGCCAAGAAGATGTACAGGGAGGGCGACCTGGATGCAGGGATTATCTCCTGCGGCCAGGGGGTCGGCTTGGCCCATGATATCCCCACGATCAAAGAGCTTTTTGACCGGATGATGTCCGAAGCCGCAGGGGTGGTAAAGGGACTGGCAGTGAATTAGCCGGAAAACCTGAGTGCCTTTGCCGGCGGGCCTCCGGCGATGGACGGGGACGCGTCCGACAAAACAGGGGCCAGGGGGTAAGGTTGCCGGCCGATGCGGCGAAAACCCCGTGCCGTCTCTCCTCGGGCTGCAAGTGAGAGAGACGGTTATAGGCCCTCCTCACCTTGAAGGCCCCGGTCTCCTGGGGGTTTTCCAGCTTCAGCAATATTTCAGCCCCCAACATCCTGCTGAAATATCCCGAACGAACCCGGGGAGACCTCTGAATCACGCTCTTCAGCCGCTCACCGGCCTTCTCGATATCCTTAACATCCGGGACCATGAGGGTTACCCACCGAATACCCTCTCAAAGACATCCTGATAAGTCGTTAAGACCTCTTCCCCAAAGCAGACAAGGACCACCTCTTTCAGGGTGTTGTCTTGTTCAAGAAACCGCTGGGTTTCCCGCATGGCGATCTCGGCGGCCCTTTCCAACGGGAACCGGTAGGCGCCCGTGCTGATGGAAGGAAAGGCGATGGTTTTGGCCCCTATGTCCACTGCTGCCCGCAGCGTGTTCCTGTAGCAGTTGGCCAGGAGGGCCTCTTCATTTCTGTGCCCCCCGGACCAGACAGGCCCAACCGTGTGGATCACCCATCTGGCAGGGAGCCGATATCCCTTGCTGACCCTGGCCTCTCCGGTCGGACACCCCCCCAGCTGCCGGGTCTCCTCCAGGAGCTCGGGACCGGCCGCACGATGAATGGCCCCGTCAACGCCTCCACCTCCCAGAAGCTTGGTATTGGCTGCATTGACGATGGCATCCACCACCTGTCTGGTGATGTCCCCCTCGATGATTCGGATCTTTTCTTTCATTTCAATCACCCCCTCACGCTTGCAGGATTTTTTCTGCCCTCACGACAACATAAGGCTAACGTGATTTCTTGATTGCGTCAAGCCTATTGGACACTGACGGCCCAGCAGGGTCCCGTCACTTTGACAGGCGCCGACCTTGGCCCCTGAAAAACGAAGCCCGCCCAAGGCAGTTTGTTTAAAACACACAACCGGCCGCCGGGATTGATGATTGTCGATTGAATAACGCTTTGAAAACAAGAAGATGCATACCCGGAACGCAATAGCCTCTTTTTAGAAACCCTACCACATTTTTCAATGGTCAATCATGAATCGACCATCCAAAGAGCCCATCCATGTCGTGGTGAGACGATTTTTGACCACATGATATTGGGTTTGATCTAAAAAGGCTGGCACAAGGAGAAAAAAGTTCGCCAAATAGTTTGTTTTCCTGTTTTTTTTCTTGACAAACCTCATCTTTTTGCAGATAGTGTCACAAAGTGGAACAAACTGTCATATAGTGCCATGAATATTATGTTTAGAGGTCGCTCAAACCATATCCTTGATGACAAGGGCCGGCTGGCCATCCCGACAAGATTCCGGGAAGTGCTGGACCAGAAGGGGGATGACTGCCTGGTGGTCACCAGCAAGGATCGGTGCCTCTGGGCATTTGCCAAAGAGGACTGGCAGGTCCTCGAAGACAAGGCAGCCAATCTACCCCTTTTCGACAAGGCGGGAATCGCTTTTCTGAGAGGATTTATATCATCCGCAGTAGAATGTCGAGTCAAGAATGGGAGGATAACCCTCCCCCCCAGTCTGAAAGAGGATGCGGGTCTGCAGAAAGAGGTGGTGCTCGCCGGACAACTGAAAAAATTTGAGATTTGGGACAGGGGGCGATGGGACGAGGAGTTTGAAAGGGTCAAGGATGGTTTCCCGGAGGCCAGCCCATCCCTCTTGGAACTGAGGATTTAACAGGCGCAATCGGGTCGCCGAAGCAGAAAGATTTTTGTGCATGGACATCGGGAAAATGGGAATTCAGACTGTCGTGAAAAATGTTCACAGGAGGCATTTCGCGGTTTAAAGTCTGTTTCTCTAAGCAGTCAGGCTTGAAAATTGTGTTCCGGAACCTGAAATCACTGAGCCTTTACGAGACCATCCATCTTGGACTACCCTCATACACCGGTGCTTGTGAAAGAGGTCGTCAAACACCTTGTCCATCACCCGGAAGGGACGTATGTGGATGGAACCGCCGGCGCCGGGGGGCACAGCCAAGCGATTTTGGACAGATTGGCAGGCAGGGGGCGCCTGGTCTGCCTGGATAGAGATCCCGACGCCGTCAATCTGTGCAGAAGGAGACTCGCTTCTTTTAACAACGTATGCATCATTCGGGCGAATTTTGCCGACTTGGCTGATGTCCTGAAGGACCTCGGCCTCAAGAGGGTCGATGGCGTCTTGCTGGATCTGGGGATGTCCTCTTACCAGCTTGAGAACTCCGGCAGGGGATTTAGCTTCAGCAGAGGGGAGCCTCTCGACATGAGAATGAATCCCAAAAACGATCTTACCGCGGGTCATTTTGTAAATGACCTCCCCGCACGCGATCTCGAAAAGATACTCAGGGAGTATGGCGAGGAAAAGAAGGCCCGATCGATTGTGCGGGCCATTGTTCAGGCGCGCGAAAAAGAACCGATTGAAACGGCTTCCCAGTTGGCCGCCGTAATTGATGCCGCATCTCCCAGATCTCGCCGACACAGGTTAAGGCATCCAGCAACGCGTTCATTTCAGGCCCTCAGAATAGCCGTTAATAGAGAACTTCAAAGCCTCGACACATTTCTGGATAAAATTCCATCGCTGTTGACCTCTGGCGGACGGCTGGTCGTGCTGTCCTACCATTCACTGGAAGACCGACGGGTCAAACAGGCCATGGCGGGATGGGAGCAGTCATGTACCTGTCCTCCTGATTTTCCTCAGTGTGTTTGTGGAAAGGCACCCCTCTTCAGACGCCTGTTCAAAAAGGGACTGAAACCTGACCCGGAAGAACTCAAAAACAATCCAAGGGCGCGCAGCGCTGTCATGAGGGCTGCAGAAAGGGTTGCGATATGACAAGACCGGAAAAACTATCGAGGATGATGACCTCGCGCAACGCAAAGACAGGCGTTCGGCTCAGGAACTCCCGACTTAAGAAGCGCCGATACCATGTTACCCGAAGACAGGTTGTTTTAATTGTCCTCATGCTGTTTCTCTTTATGGGCACAGGGATCGGCTATGTATGGTCCAATTTTGAAATGACCCAGATCGGGTATGACGTGAGCCAGTTGAAGAAAGAAGAAATGAGGCTCAAAGAGATCAACCGGAAACTGCGGCTGGAACTGGCCCTGTTGCGATCCCCTCAAAATTTGGAATCCAAGGCGGTCAAAGAGTTAAGACTCAGACAACCCACCCCTGATCAGATTGTCATGTTGCCATGAAGGTTAAGGAAAAGAAATGGATCCGATTTCGCATTTACGTGATCGCTGTTTTTTTTCTCCTCGGTTTCGGGACAATATTCGCTAGGGCCTATCAGCTCCAGGTCATTGAAAAAGACTATCTGAGCGGGACTGCCGAAAACGGCATTATCGGTACCACCCAACTCCCTCCCGACCGCGGGATCATTTATGACAGGGAACGCAACGAGTTGGCCATCACCGTCCAGGTGGGGTCTGTTTTTGCGCATCCCAGGCAAATCAAGGACAAGGTAACGGCGGCCAAGGGCCTGTCCCGGATCCTGGATGAAAAAGAGGCCCGTATCCTTGAGATTCTTAAGGGCGACCGGTCATTTGAATGGGTAAAACGGAAAATACCTCCTGAGCAGGCCCGGCAGGTGGCGGATCTGAAGATAGAAGGGCTTGGCGTCACCACGGAGTCCAGGAGGTACTACCCGGGGCGGGAAACAGGGGCCCACCTGATCGGTTTTGCCGGGACTGACAATCAGGGACTGGAAGGTCTTGAAAAAAAATACGATGCCCCCTTGAAGGGGCCCCCGCACCGGCTCATCTGGATGCGCGATGCCCTGGGCAGACCCTTTGCCATCAACAAGCCCGGTCCTTCCGGTCAGGGGATGCACCACCTGACCCTCACGATTGACAAGGATATCCAGTACAAGGCCCAGGAGGCCCTGAAGGCGGCGGTGATAAAGAGCCGCGCCAGAGGGGGACACTGCCTCGTCGTTGACCCTGAGACCGGTGAGATACTGGCAATGGCCGTAGTCCCGGAATTTAACCCGAATCTTTTTTCCAAATACGGTCCGGATCAATGGAGGAATCGGGTCATTACCGACTGTTTTGAGCCAGGGTCTACCATGAAGGCATTTCTTGTTTCAGCCTCCCTGGAGGAATCGGTGGTGACGCCGCTTTCCGAGTTCCATTGCGAAGAAGGAAAATACAAGATCGGTGGAAGGGTGGTCCACGATACTCACAAATACGGCAAGTTAACCGTTTCGGACATCATTGTTCATTCGAGCAATATCGGAGCGATCAAGATCGGCCAGAAACTCGGATATGCAAAATTTTGCGATTATCTAAAACGATTCGGCTTTTCCGAAAAGACCGGTATCGATCTCTTGGGCGAAAGGGAGGGATTTATCCGATCCCCTGAAAAGGCGAGGACGATCGATCAGGCAACGCACTTTTTCGGGCAGGGGATGACCGCCACGTCTTTACAACTGGCAATGGCCATGGCGGCCATTGCAAATGGAGGAAATCTGATGCGACCCTTTGTTGTCAAAAAGATTGTTGATGAAACAGGCCGCGTAATTGAAGAGACCCGACCAAAGGTTGTGAGACGGGTCATCTCCGTCCGGACCGCAAAAACCGTCACCAGCATTTTGGAAGGGGTTGCAGGGGGCGAAGGAACCGCTGAAAAGGCTGCCATAAATGGGTTTAAGGTGGCCGGGAAGACAGGCACCTCACAGAAGGTTGACCCCAGTACAAAACAGTATTCCAGGAGCAAATACATCGCCAGCTTTGTGGGGTTTGTCCCCTCAGATCGACCCAGGCTCGTGATTTCCGTATTGATAGATGAACCTAAAGGGGTGGCGTATGGGGGGCTGGTAGCGGGGCCGGTATTCAGCGAGATAGGTTCGTGGGCACTGAATCACCTCAGGGTCAACCCCGAACCGAGCCTTCTCGCGGTAGCCGAGCCTGCCGGCAAAAAGGGCTCGACGGATGTCTCTGAAGGTGCAGTCAATCGGCCTGAATCGCCCGAGGTGAAAGAACTGGCCGATCGCCTGATAGAGGGCCTTCTCCCCGATTTCAAGGGCATGGGAATGAGAGAGGTGCTGAAGAGGGGGAGAACCCTGGGCCTGAAGGTGTGCCTGGAAGGGTCGGGTCTGGCCGTAGACCAGAAACCGGAGCCCGGATCCCCGATCGAGAAGGTCGGCACCGTAACCGTCAGATTCAATCCGCCGGGGCAGTCTTGACATCGGCCGTCAGTTGTTGACGCCGCAAAAAGGCGCGAAAGGCACAGAAAGGGTCGTATGCGGCTGAGGGACCTCATAGACGGCATGGCCATCCAGGATTTTCAGGGCGATCCTGATCTGGAGATATCCGGTATTGCCTACGATTCCCGCCGGGTGCGGCCGGGGGGCCTGTTCGTCGCACTTCGAGGGCATCGGCAGGATGGCCATGATTACATCGGGGATGCGGTTTCCAGGGGGGCGACGGGCGTCATGTCGGAACTGCCCCTCTCTGCCGGAGGCGTGAAGCAGGCAAACCGGGTCGCCATGATCCGGGTCCCGGACGCGCGCAGGGCGTTGTCTTTTCTGGCGGTCCGGTTTTTTGACGCCCCATTTAAAACCATGAATTTGATCGGCATCACCGGTACGAATGGGAAGACCACGACCGCCTATCTGCTGGAATCCATTCTCGTCGCAGCGGGAAAGCAGCCGGGTGTGATAGGGACCATCAATTATAGATTCCGGGGTCAAGTCCTGGAGGCGCCGGTAACCACGCCCGAATCGCTCGACCTGATGCAAACCCTGCGGAGCATGGCGGACAGTGCGGTTACCGATGTGGCGATGGAAGTCTCCTCCCATTCCCTGGATCAGGGAAGGGTCAGAGGCTGTCCTTTTCATGCAGCGGTCTTTACAAACCTGTCCAGGGACCATCTCGACTACCACCGGTCCATGGAGGCCTATTTCGAGGCAAAGGCAAGGCTTTTCAGACCTTCCGGGGAAATGGGGGACCCCAGCCCCGTCCACGCCGTGATCAATGCCGATGATCCCAAGGGCCGGGACCTGATCCAACTGACCAAGGCCAGGGTCATTACCTACGGGATGGGAGGCGCCTGTCACATACGGGCCGAAGACCTTCGCGTCGGCCGCGAGGGCGTGAAGGCCAGGCTCATCACCCCGGCAGGCCAAAGAGACATTGCCTCCCCGCTCATCGGGGCGCACGATATCTACAATATCATGGCTGCGGCCGGTGCAGCCTGGGCCATGGGCATCGGCCTTGATTTCATAGAATCGGGCCTGAGTCGGCTGAAAAAGGTTCCGGGTCGCCTCGAACGGGTTGAAAACAGACGTGAATTGCCCCTTATCGTCGATTATGCCCATACGCCGGACGCGCTCCTGAAGGCCCTTAAGGCGGTGAGGTTGCTGACAACCGGCCGCGTGATCACGGTATTCGGATGCGGGGGCGACAGGGACAGGGGGAAACGAAGAGAGATGGGGCGTGCAGCGGGGATGGGAAGCGACAGGGTCTTCATCACCTCGGACAATCCGCGCACCGAAGATCCTGCAGCCATCGCCGCCCAGATCGAAGCGGGCGTCATCGAATCGGGAATCAAAGAATATGTGCTCGACCTGGATCGCAAAAGGGCCATTCAACGAGCGGTTCGCCTGGCGGATAACGGGGACCTGGTTCTGATTGCGGGGAAGGGGCACGAAACCTATCAGATCATCGGCAACGAGAAAAGGCCTTTTGATGACCGCGTGGTGGCGGCAGAGGCGGCCGATGGGTGCGGGGACAGGTAAGCAGGGAGCAGGGAGCAGGGAGCATGGAGCCGGGAGCAAAGGGCAGGGAGCAGAGCGCAAAGCGCCCACAAACTCGTAACTTCAAACCTGGAGAAACCCGCATCCACTCCTAATGAGGAAGACATGTCGGTCGGCTGGGGAAACATAACGGTGAAAGAGATCCTCGACCCTATCAACGGGGCCCTGATTTCAGGGGTTCCGGAAACCGTTCTTACGGGGATCAGCACCGATTCGAGAACCGCAGACGAGGGTGAGCTGTTCTGGGCCTTGGTTGGAGAGATATACGACGGGCATGACTTCGCCCTCAAGGCCACGGAAAAGGGAGCGGCCGGGATGGTGGTTGAGCGGAAGTGGGTCCACTCGAAAGGGGCCGGGAAGCGTCTTGATTCGATTCGATCCAGGTTCCCGGATCGGGCGGTCATCTCTGTGGAGGATACATTAAAGGCCTTGGGCGATCTGGCCGCGTGGTGGCGGCGGCGTCATTGCCTCAAGGTCGTGGGGATCACAGG
>JAWOIH010000487.1:0-7394 GCA_046484725.1 Candidatus Desulfacyla sp.
GAGATAATGGAGCATATCGAGCAGCAGGACGACTTCAGCCGGGCCCGGCGCAGGTGGTAGCTGCGGGGCCCAGCCGACGGTAACCGCACCCCGGTCGCCGATGGCCAGGGCGGCCACCCGTGCCCCTGATGGCGATGGCAAATATCCCTAAAGGAAATTGAACCAGTCGATCCGCATAATAGAGCCACGAAACGCTCCCTTCCGGAAGAAAAGTCGCCAACAGCGTTCCCATGAACTGGTTAACCTGGTAAACCGCGGAGCCAAAGATCGCCGGGAGCATGAGGAAGCCGATCCGTTTCAGCGCAGGATGGTTGGGGTTCCATTTGGGAAGCAATTTGAGGCCTTCTCTCATGACGCATGGGATTTGCAGTCCGACCTGGAGGGCACCCCCGATCAGCACCCCGATGGCAATGCCCAAAATCGGGGCCTCACAATGGGGGGAGATCAGATATGCGGCGCCGATGATGCCCACGTTCAGCAGAATGGGGGCCGCGGCTGGCGCTGCAAACCGTCTGAGAGAATTGAGAACCCCCATGAAGAAGGCCACAATGCTGATAAAGAAGATGTAGGGAAACATGATCCGGGTAAGGAGAACGGTCAGGTCGTATTTGATGCCGGAGCCCCCGAAACCAAATGCCTGAACACGGACGATCCATGGGGAAAAGAGGATGCCCAAAAGGGTCACCACGGCCAGGATGATGGATAGGATGGTCAGGACAACCCTTGCCAGATCAAAGGCATCCTTTTTTGTCTTGAGGGTCAGATATTCTGTAAATACCGGGATGAAGGCAATGGTGAGGGATCCTTCGGCAAAGAGACGTCTCAGAAGATTAGGTATTCGGAATGCCACGAAAAACGCGTCCGCGGCCAATCCGGAACCAAAAAGTCCTGCAATGACCATATCACGAACCAGCCCAAGAATACGGCTCAGAAAAGTAAAAAAACCGACGACTCCGGCGGCATAGCCAAGCTTCCTGTTTTCAGGATTGGCAGGATTGGGCGGTTTTGCGGGCGTGGAAAAATTTCTTGACATTGAATTCGACTTCTTCTAAATTAATAAATTCAGCTGCTAAAATGAAACAGCAGCAGGAACATCGGCGTAGATGCAACCGTCAACACCATCGTACAAGGAGACTCGAATTTGGCAAACCATGCATCAGCCCTCAAGAGGGCGCGACAGAACGAGGTTAAGAGAGTCAGAAACAAGAGTTATAAAACAAGGGTCAAAAAGGCGGTTAAGGAGGTAAGGACCGCCATCACTGCCAATTCGGCCGAGCAGGCCCAACAGAGCTTTAGGGAAGCCGTTTCCATCATCCAGAAGACCGCTTCCAAGGGTGTTATTCACAAAAACCAGGCATCCCGGAAGGTCTCCCGCCTGGCGCGCGGAATCAAGCGGCTTGCTGTTTCTGAAGGATGATTCATCTCTGAATTGTACCCGGGTCTTCCTAAAACGACAGAAGCAGATTTTCTAGGATGAGACGGGGCTGAGAGCCCGACTTCAGATGTCTGTCGGCCTGGTAGAGCAAGTGTAAGGCATGTTCAAGATCATTGATGCGCCAGTTTTGCGCCTGCTGAAGCACCTTGTTTGCCAGAAAGGGTTGGACCTGGAGTTTTTTAGCCACATCAGCGGACCTTCCGCCCTTCTCAGTGATGGATTTTGCCTGGATAATCAGACGAATCTGTCGGTTCAGCATTCCGATGATCCCGAATACCGCATCTCGCCCCTCCTCTTCCAGGTACCTGTTCAATATGGCAAGGGAATTTTCGCGTCGCCGGAGCGATATCTCATCCATCAGTTCAAAGATCGTGTAGATACGACTATTGATGGCGAGTTCCCTTATCTCCGCGTCCCCCACTGTCTTGTTCCCGTGACGGAGATAGAGCTTCTCCATCTCGGTGTACAGATCGCGTAACCGATTTCCGACGATGGCCTGCAGATAAGCACACCCCTCTTCTGTAATGTTCAACCCCAACTCGCCGGCAAACCGCTTTATCCAGGGCATCACCTGCCTGTCGTAAAGCGGTTTGAAATGGACGGCGCCTCCGGATGCCCTGATCTTCTTATAGAATTCTTTTCTGAAGTCGGTCTTTGAAGATATAAATATCAGGCAGGTGGATTCCACAGGATTTTCTATATATGGGATTAGGGATTCAAGGGCCGATCCCGGGATGTTTTCCGTCCGCCTGACAATGATGAGCCGTTTTTGAGACAGAAAAGGGAGCGAACAGGCCGCATCGGTGATATCTGCCGGGGGTGTGGTCTCGACGCCATAGAAGATCTGGAGGTTGAAATCCCGGGCCGACTCGGGAATGAGGGTTTCACGAATCTCTCTCAACACCTTTTCGATTCGAAACTCTCCGGGGCCGTAGAAGAGATATACCTTCCCCAACCGGCCGTGTTTCAACAGGTCCAGGATCTGTTCAGGGGAGAGATCAGGTGGCATCAGAATCGTTCCATAGTCCGGAGATAGATCCTTTCAGCCAGTAGCTGGGCGATCCTTCTGGCCGCCTTCCTCTGGTTGTGGCGCGTCCTTAAGGGGTCGGAATCAACGTTAAAGGGGGCCTTTTCCTCCATCGCCTCATCATCCCATATGACCTCTCCGGTGGTCCTGTTCATCAGCTTGGCTGCCAGCCTGATTTTGAGCCATCTCGAACTGGTTAGCTCAAACGTATCGTCGGTTACCTTATAGCTGAGGGGCTCAGTCTTGATCTCCCGCACATTCCCAATAAGGAGAAATGCCGCCTGATCTTTTGAAACCAGGGGGATCTGGGAGTGACTGACAAATTCCTTGCGGATCATCATGGTAAAATCGCCCTCAAAACCCAGTGACGACGAGGGGCTTGCCATCATAGGAATAGCCAGACTCGGGATACGGATCCCTTTGGGCTGTTTTGTTGCCTGAAGTTGATATCCGCATCCGGACATACAGAGCAGGGCTAAGAGGATCGAATATTGAATATTGAATATTGAATATTTGAGAAAACTCTCTTTAGGCATGTCTAAAATGATACCCTTCCTGTCTGCCGCGGCCGACGATCTCCCGGCTCGGATAAGCCATAACGCGCGAATCCGTCAATCTTCTTCCAATCGTCAATATCCGATATTCAAACCTATACCACCACATTTACCAGCTTTTTCTGAACAACGATCACCTTCTTGATCTCTTTTCCGCTGACGAATTGCCGGACCCTTTCATCTGCCAGGGCCGCCTCCTCGATAGCCCGCTCATCATAAGAGACGGGCAGCTCGATCCGGTTGCGCACCTTTCCGTTCACCTGGAGCACGACCTGTCTTGTCTCAACCTGCAATGCAGCCTCATTATAGGCCGGCCAGGAGACCTCGATCAGGGGTTTGTCATGCTTCAGCTTCTGCCACAGTTCTTCGGTGATGTGGGGCGCCACCGGGGAAAGCAGCACCACGGTCGCCTCCACCGCCTCCCTGACCACCGACCAGGCCCTGCCATCCTTCTGCTCGTCGCTGTTCAGGAACTGATTCACATCATTCACCAGCTCCATGACAGCGGAGATAGCTGTGTTGAAATGGAACCGGTTTTCAATGTCGGCCGTCACCTTTTTTATGGTCTCGTGGGTCTTTCGATACAATGCCCGGATCTGCCCCTCAAGCGTTCCCTCGCCTTCATAAGCCGATACGTTAATGATCCTCTCAAGATTCAGGGTCACTAAGCGCCAGATTCGATTGAGAAACCGGTACGACCCCTCGACGCCTTGGTCACTCCACTCCAGGTCTTTGTCCGGGGGCGAGGCAAAAAGGCAGAACATTCGGACCGTATCGGCCCCGTATTGGTCGATCAGCTCCTGTGGATCGACCACATTCTTCTTGGACTTGGACATCTTTACCGTATTGCCGCGAATGATCTCGGCCTGGCAATAGACGCACCTTCCATCCTTGACCTCAGCAGGATAAAGATACCCATGCTCCGGACATGCCTCGGTCTCCTTGCAGACCATCCCTTGTGTCAGCAGGTTGGTAAACGGCTCGCTGACCTTGAGATACCCAAAATCCCTCAGAACCCTGGTATAGAAACGGGAGTAGAGGAGATGGAGGATGGCATGCTCAATCCCCCCGATATACTGGTCCACGGGCATCCAGTAATCTACCTTTTCAGGATCAAGGGGACCTTTATCGTAGCCCGGACACGTGTATCGGTCGAAATACCAGGAAGATTCCACAAAGGTATCCATGGTGTCTGTTTCACGCCGGGCCTTCCCTTTGCACTTCGGGCAGGCAACCTCGAAAAAAGAGGGCTCAAAAGGGAGAGGAGACCCGCCGTTGGGCCTCATATCCAGTTGGAGGGGGAGCACCACCGGAAGGTCTTCTTCAGGAACCGGAACCGTTCCGCATTTTTCGCAATAGATGATCGGGATAGGGGCTCCCCAGTACCGTTGGCGGGATATTCCCCAGTCTCTCAATCTGAAATTTACGGTCTTATGTCCCATGCCCCCGGCTTCGAGATAGTCGGCAATGCTGTCCAGGGCCTCCAGGTTGCGCTGACCGTTGAATGGACCCGAGTTGTGCAGGATCCCCTCACCCACGTAGGCCTCTGTCATGGCGTTCTCTTCGAGGCTTGCATCCGCCGGTTGAATCACCACCCTGAGCTTTAGTCCGTATTTTTTGGCAAACTCGAAGTCTCTCTGATCATGGGTAGGGACCGCCATGATCGCGCCGGTTCCGTAATCAAAGAGAACGAAGTTAGCCACAAAGATGGGGATCTCCTCACCGGTGACCGGATTTACGCAATGCCGCCCGGTGAAGGCCCCTTCTTTCACGGTAAATTCCGCCGTGCGCATGAAGGTGTCCATCTTGAGCGTATGTTCAACAAACTCCAGAACCTTCTGTTCTTCCGGACGTCCCTTTATAATCTCCTTTACCAGGGGGTGTTCCGGGGCCAGACACATGAAGGTCGCACCGAAAACCGTATCCTGGCGAGTGGTAAAGACCTCGATGACCTCGTCCGACCCTGCCAGGGGAAACCGGATGATGGCGCCATTACTCTTCCCGATCCAGTTCCGCTGCATGGTGAGCACCCGGTCGGGCCATCCCGGGAGCTTTTCGCAATACTCTAGGATTTCATCGGCATAGTGCGTTATCTTGAGAAACCAGCTATCCATCTCTTTGATGGTGACTTCAACATCGGGGTGACGCCAGCAACACCCATCTTCGACCTGCTCGTTGGCCAGCACCGTCTGACACTTGTCGCACCAGTTGACAAAGGTCTTCTTCTTATAGGCCATTCCCTCCTGATACATCTTGAGGAATACCAACTGTTCCCATCGGTAATACTCAGGGTCGCAGGTGGTCAGCTCCCGGTCCCAGTCGTAGCTGAAGCCCATTCGTTTGAGCTGGGCCTTCATGGCAGCGATGTTATCGTAGGTCCATCGGGCAGGATGGGTTTTGTTTTCTATGGCCGCGTTTTCCGCCGGCATGCCGAATGCGTCCCACCCCATGGGGTGAAGGACATTCTTGCCGCACATCCGTTTGTATCTGGCCACCACGTCCCCGATGGTGTAATTGCGTACATGGCCCATGTGGATTTTGCCGGAGGGGTACGGGAACATCTCTAAAAGATAATATTTTTGTTTAGATATATCTTTTATTGATCTGAAAATATTATTTTTTTCCCAATTCGACTGCCATTTAAGCTCTATCTCCTGTGGGTTATATTTCATCTTCTGTCACACCTTCTGTTGTTTCCGTTTGGTTGGATTCCTTTTTTATCAGCGTGTTGTAGATATTATCCAACACGCCGTTGATGTATCTACCGGAATCTTCGCTCCCGAATTTTTTGCCGATTTCCACGGCCTCATCGAGCGACACGCGTGCGGGGATCTCGGGGACAAACATGATTTCAAATGCTGCCAGTCTCAGTATGGATCGATCCAGGCGCGCCATTCTATCGATGCGCCAGTTCCTGGATGCCTGACTGATGAGACTGTCCAGACGCTCCTTTTTCTCGCAGACCCCCAAGACAAGCATCTTTGAGAACTCTCTAATAGCTTCCGGGGCATCGAAGTTATCGCAGATCAGGTCAAAAACCTCAGATGGATCATCATGACTAAACTCGAGGTGAAACAGGATCTGTACTGCCAATTCCCGGGCACGTCTTCTCTTCCCCATATTTCACCGTCAAAAAGCAAATTCCGGATGTATGGAATTTAGGAATTGCATATTTAGTGGCTGAACGGAAACCCGGGAAATCAACAAAAAGTCAAATGTGAGAATCCGTTTTGTTAAGCTTAGATTTATTCCATCAATTTTCAATATTCAATTCTTCAATTTATGAAGTATGTTATCCCAAGGCAACATCGTCGACACTCCCAACTCTTGGACTTATCACAGGACCACTAAGGCCTTATAGCAGGGGAATCCTGTACGCCCCCCCAACTCCTCAATCCCCTAATCTCTAAATTGTCAACCTTTCAATTCCTTGAACAGATTAACCATTTCGATGGCGGCCATGGCGGCCTCGTACCCCTTGTTCCCGGATTTAGATCCGGCCCTCTCAATGGCCTGCTCCAGATTGTCTGTGGTCAGGACGCCGAAGGTAACGGGGATTTCACTCTCCAGTGCCACGCTCGCGATGCCCTTGGAGACCTCGGCCGCCACATAGTCGAAATGAGGCGTCGCCCCCCTTATCACTGCGCCGAGGCATATGACCGCGTCATAATGTCCGGTCCGGGCCATCTTCCTCGCCGCGAGGGGCATTTCAAACGCACCGGGTACCTTTATGATCGCCATGTTTTCCTCTTCGCACCCATGTCTTACCAGAGCGTCCAAGGCCCCTTCCATGAGTCTGGAGCAGATGAAATCATTAAAGCGGCTCACGATGATGGCGAACCGGGAACCTTCGGCCGACAGTCGACCTTCTAATACCTTGGGCATAACCCCCCCTTGAAATTGATTGTTGAAAAATGAAGAATGACCACATTGAAAAAGGCCGATCTCCAAGCCCCTTCTGCAATCAGCAATGGTTTGGAGACCCCGCTACTCGATTCTCTTCATGAGATGTCCTAACTTGTGGCACTTGGTGGACAGGTATCGTATGTTTTCAGGCCTCGGCACACATTCAATAGGCACCCGTCCGGTGACCTGCAATCCATACCCCTCCAATCCGATAATTTTTTTGGGGTTATTGGTAAGGAGCCTCTGGAACATGTTGAATACCTTCTCGGTAAGATAAGCCGATTTGCGTTTTAGGTTCTCTGGAATTGCGTTTGTATCCTTAATTAGGTCCACTTTAACTGCTGGTTTCCCTGCCACTTCAGCAAAAATCTCAATAATGTTGTTGATATCAGTAACTGAAGTAAGCTCATCGCAACTAATTCCAATAGTGCCTTCTTTTTTATAGTTTAGGTTGATCTCCTTATCAAGAGCC
>JAWOIH010000011.1:0-5607 GCA_046484725.1 Candidatus Desulfacyla sp.
CATGCCCTGCATGCGGTCTGTGACTGTTATGTCTCTTCCCACTGCGCGGAGGCGTGGGGGCTCAGTATCTCCGATGCCATGTCATTTGGAAATCTGGTCGTGGCAACAGGCTATTCGGGTAACATGGAATATATGAGGGATGACAATTCGTTTCCGGTGAGATATGACTTGACGAATATCAAAAAGGAAGATTTGAGGTTTCAACCAGTATTGCTTCATCCCGAAATGAGCTGGGCCTATATCGACACCAATGATCTGATTCACAAAATGATGTTGTGCCTCGGATCATCTGAACACAGTGAACTTCGCGAAAATGCCAAAAAGATCGCTGTTCACTACAGCCATAGGAGTATCGCCAACGTAATTGCGAAAAGGCTTATCTCCCGCCTTCGAGGGTCTACCCCCTGCTCAAAAGTGAGAATCCCCCCATTCGATAAAACCCGAAAATGAAAGAGAATAAATATTTTCTATAGGGCGACCGGAACTAAGAGAAAGGCTTGATCCCCTTCTCTAACGGATCTATAACGAAAACATGTTTCGGCTTATGTGGATACCATGAATAGGCCCGCTGGACAGCCTTTTCCCATTTTTCCAGAAACGGTTCGATTGGGAAGTACTTCTCAACCGTTCGCTTTCCCTGTGCGCCGATTTTTTTTGCCAGGTTCGGGTCGGCAAGAAGCTGTTTGACTCGCTGCCGAAGTACCGGAACATCAAGTGCCACAAATCCATCGTAACCGTCCGTTAGCGGTGAAACCGGGTTGGTCAAGGACACCACGGGCATGCCGGTCGCCATAGCCTCAAGCATGGCAAGGTTGTATCCATCTTCCCACTTGGGAATATTCGTGTTCAAATAGAGCCGATTTTCACGGTAGGCCTGTTTCAGGTCATCCCAGTCCTTGGATGATCTTGCCCCCGGGATGTCCGGGTTATCGCCGATTGCAATACTTGGAAAATCCCGCAGGATCGCCTCTTGGATAGAATAACCGCTTGTAAGGTCCCTGAGTTTAATTAGATTCCCAACTCGAAGCGCTCTTGGGATTTCCCCCGTGTAACCGCCATAGAGGGATGTATCGATACCAGGCATGATGACCTCTCCGGGCAGGCCCCAATCGTATCGTTTTGTCTGGGCCACGAAAATGCAATAGGCACCTGAAACCAGGGCACGAACTTCCTGGCGGTATGCAGGAACGATTCCCGGCTTGCCGCTTGCTTGTGCCTCGGTCGAAAGCCTGGTGTGAAACACCAAAATCTTCGGCAGTGGAAAGTCTTTTGTAAAAACCAGATCGCCTACGTTGTGACCTATGATCAGGTCGTAATAGTTTTTCTTGAGCCGTTCCATGGCCTGATCTTTGGTTATGGGGGAGACATTCGGCGTCAGCGGCCTCATTCCCTCATGCCACGGGATCTCAGGAGCCCCTTTTCTATTCGCAGGTGCAACATCGAATGTGTGACCGAGTTGCACCAGGAGCGACAGGTAGGGCGTGTGCCAGTTAAACGACAGTATATTCATCAGCCTTGTCCCTCACAGAGCGTCAGTAATCCGTGTTTCAGCATCCACATGATCCGGTAGTGGACCTTTTCTCGCTTTCCTCCCATTTGATCCAACATTTCACTAACCTCTCTCGGCTCTGAGGCATAGAAGACCATCGCGCGGATGTTTGCCGGATCCACCACCTGATCCATTCCGGGGAGAAGCGGATAATCCTGTTTCGCCTCCAGCAAAGCTTTCGCAAAATCCGTGCTTTTTACCATGGTATCGGGGCCTATGTGTCCCGTAAAATAGTGAGAAAACGACTGAAAGTAATCGGGGAAAAGGGGACGGCCATTTTTGGTTATGGCATCCGGCGAAAAATCGTTTTTTAATTTCAGCCAGAACGCCTCCAGTCTTTCGATGATCAAACGGTAATTATAATGGGCTTCAAATCGTTTTCTGGCAGACACACCCATTTCAGCGCACCCTTCAGGATGCGAAAAGAACTCGAGCATGTACCGGGCCAGGCTGTCCATATCCACATAAACAGATTGGGCCATGTATCGATGCAATGCACCCTCATCCAACAGGGGACCGAATTCCATTGATGAAAAGAGGTCGAGATCACTCCATCGCGTGGGGACCCTTCGTGCGACTTCCGGGGTTGCGATTTCCCGATATCCGCTGAAATCGGACACAATGAGCGGCAGTCCTGCGGCCATAGCCTCGATCAGGGTCAATCCGAACGTCTCCTGCAGGTTGTCGCTGGGTGATACAAAAAAGTCAGCAGACTTGAACAGCGCCGCCTTGTCGCTTTCCGAAATGTCGGCCTTAATCGTCACTCCATCCTGCAACCCGAGAGCCTTTATCCATAGTTCAACCATGGTTACATATTCCGGGTGATGCGCTGCGCCTGCCAGGATCAGGCGCCATGGACGGCCCTTTCGGTAAATCTTGTGAAATGCCTGTAAGAGCGGAAAAAGATCCATCTTGTCGTATTCAGAAAATCGTCCGAAACATATGCCGATGACCTCGTTATGCGGCAGACCTATCTGGTCCCTAGCCCCTTTTCGGCCGACCCGGTCAAATGCGGTGCTCTCATAACCGAATGGGATAACCTCCATTTTTACACCCGGCAGGGGAAGATGGCGCATCTCTTTAATCTGCTGAAACCAGTTCATGAGAACCCTTTTCCCTGCATCAGAGGAACAGATAATGGCGTCCTGAGACGTGACGCCCCCAAAAGACATCTCGTGCAAACGGGCCATCATGGACGGATAGCTGATGGAATGGATAAAGGACGTGACCGGGAATGATCCGGCCTGGTTCCTGAAATGACAGATATTGTTAAAATGGACGATATGATCCGTCTGGTGGAAAACCGTATAGTCGTGCTCACGAACGGCGTCAGACAACTGGGTGCGATAAAACAGCTTGACCTTTGACCCGGCGTCGGCCTGTTCAAAGAGACGCCCATGGGCAGCATCAAAGGCCTTTTTGTGCGCCTGGTTGACCAGAAAAAAATGATACTCATCAAAATGCCCATATCGTAGGAGCGCCTCAAAGAAATGATAGTTGGCGACCCCCTTGCCCACCAGTTTTTGTGCGCTGGCAGGGGGGAGATAATCATCAAAGCTTGCCCAGATACGCTTTTTCATATGCCCTCATCAACTATGGCAACACGGCCAAAGCCGGAAATGTCTCTCACAAAGCCACGAAGCCACAGGGAGGCGCCATCTTTTTGTTCGTGACATCCCCATGGTTCTAGTCCTTGTGACTTTGTGTCTCTGTGTGAATCATAGCTTTTGCTCTTATGGTGTTATGTCTTGTCAATCTGTGTTCCTTATGACAACAGGCTGATGATCTCTTCTGCCCGATGCCTGTAGGTATGCTCTTGCAAGACCCGTTCCTGTGCCCTTTTGCCAAAGCCCCGGCGCTCGGATTCGTTTTTCAGAAAATAGTCTACGGCTGCCGTCATATCCTCCCATCGGGTCAGGGCTACCATCTCCTTGCCCAGATCGAAATGAAGCGGCATCAGTTCGCGTACATCCGTCAACTGAAACGCCCCCAGCCCCGCAAGCTCAAAGGTCCTCGGATTGACAAAGTCCCCATGTCCAAATGAATTTGGATTTTGCGATGAATGGAGATTGATATTGATGAGCGACCGCCGATAAATGCTCCTTGCCTCACCCTCCGAGACCCACCGGTCCCCAATGACTACCGATCCGTTTCCATGTTGGTTCCAGTTGTCCCCATATATCTGGAAATCGCTTCTCTCAAACTGATTGAAAAAATGGACTCTATTTGGATACGGGGCGCCAACAAAAGAGACGTTGATGTCAGGAAGTTGGACATCATTATACGCCTCGAAATTGGCGTCGAAGGCCGGGGGTAGATAATGGAAATTGCGACAGCCCATTTCTTCCATTTTTTTCCAAATTGGATCCTTTTGGATGGTAAAATAGTGGTCAAAGAAGCGCGCATAGGACTTCCAGTGATCAAATAGCCGATAGTCCTCCACAAACCAGAAGCAGAGAATAATGCCTGCATTCCTCAGTTTGATCAATATCTCGGGGTTTACCATGGGCGATTGGGCGATTCCCAGTATGGCATCAGGCCTGAAGTCCAGCACCTTCTGCATGAGTCGGGTGTGGCACTTGAGGAGAAACCGGGTGGACAGCTCATGATCTCTGGCCTTCACCGCTCTGACAAAATCGTCTTTGAAATCAGAGTAATCAAGGAATTCAGCCTCCTGTCCGATCCCCATGAAGGCGGCATAGATGGATCGTCCTACCGGGAGTGAACCGCCTTCCACAGGTCCCACGACTAAAATTCGCATTCCCTATCTTACCCCCGTCCCTTGGCTATCCCGTAACCATTAAGCGGTTTTGTTGAAATAGGAGGACTCATCGGCTTCGCCATCCAGGTCTCAATAGGCCTCATAGGACTTCTCCTCCATAATGCGGCTGCCGAGGAGTTTATTGATCTCCCTCTTGATACTGGATCTTTTGTCATTCGTAAGGTAGACCGATCTGGCAAGACGGACAAATTCCTCCTTGAAATCGCTATTCCGTTCACACCTCCGGATGTCGTCCTCTATGTCCCACAGGCGTTCATTCAGGACCTTTATCTGATTATACAACGCGCGCAGTTTAGGAGATGGCGGGATATTGTCGGACCAAACCCCCCTCAGGAGATCCAGTTCCAATTCTATATTGCGGAGTTTCTCCTCATCACGGATACGCGCCTTCTTGATCTCGAGGATGGTGATCTTGTCAAAAAGCTCGCCCGGCGATATTTCTGCGGTGATTTTCATGTCTCTCCCCTGTATGCGAAACGGGTGGTGCTGTTTGCGGATCGAAGATCCCGTTCAGCGGGATTGTCGGTTCATTTCACGCAGTGGCGTGACTGGACGTTTTTGCCGAAACCCCAATGCCCTGACGGGCACACTACAAACGAGGCGAGCCCTAACCTCCTATCTGTTCCCGGAGCGCATGACAAACCCGCTGGAAGACCCCTTGCCAGTCATGGGCCTTTTCCTGTCTGAAAAGCCGCATGGTCGGATACCAGGGGGTGTCGTCTCTTTCCATGAGCCAGCGCCAATCCGGGACGAACGGGAGGAGTATCCAGACCGGTTTTCCCATGGCTCCTACCAGGTGGGCCACGGCTGTATCCACTGAAATAATCAGATCGAGGTTGGCAATAATGCCTGCGGTGACGGAAAAGTCCGTCAGTTCTTCTCCCAGGTTAGCGATCCCAAGACTCCGGAGCGTTTCTTTTGATTGGCCGCCCCCATTCTTCTGGAGTCCGTACAGCTTAACCCCCGGAATATGGCTCAAAGGCGCTAACCAATGAAGGGGGCAGGACCGGTTGCGGTCATCCTTATGCCCTGGATTTCCTGCCCAGACCAGGCCGATCTTAAGGCCGGTCCCATTCAACCGTCTCCGCCAGCGAGCCTCAATGTCGGGGGAGGCGTAGTAGCTGACCCAGAGGAGGCCGTCGTGCCAGACGAGGCCGGGATAGCTGGTGTCACCGCCGGAGGGGAGGGCGAGAAATTCCTCCATGGTCCCGGCGTCGGGGTCGATCCAGCAGAGGGCGGTGCGCGCCTGTTCGTCGTAGAGGCGGACGGCGGCGAC
>JAWOIH010000025.1:0-5934 GCA_046484725.1 Candidatus Desulfacyla sp.
GAAGCGGGTGTGGAATATGTCCAGATCTCGGATGGCCGTCTGACACTCAAGCTGAAAGAATAGGGGCTTTGCAGGCAGGAGAAGGTCCTGTACAGTTTCTCCCGGCATCGGGTTTGTCGTCACTGAAGGTATTGAAACGGAGTCGTATTGTGGAACTAAATGCGAACCTTCTGGGTACGCCGCTTAAGACGTATCAGACTACCATCTCCTGGCGGGAGACGACCAATTATGCCGCGTCCGTCCAGGACGATAATCCACGATATTTTGATGACAGGGAAGCGGCGGGAATCGTATCGCACCCCATGTTTGCGGTATCCGTCACCTGGCCGGTCTTGAGCCGTCTGGATACATTCATCGAGTCCAGCGATTTCCCAAAAGCGGTGTTGATGACCCAGGTGCACTACACAGAGCACCTGATCTTGCATCGCCTGATCCGGCCCGGAGACGAACTCACCATTGTCGGGACGTTGAAGGCCTTTTTGCCCCATCGTTCAGGGACCCATGCCATTATCTGTCTCGAGGCCCGTGACCGGAACGGGGAAACGGTCTTCACTGAATACACCGGCGCCATGTTGAGGGGGGTCGCCTGTGGAGAGGGAGGCAGGGCGGGCCAGCTCCCCCTGATTCCGGAAAATGACGCCGGGGAAGAGGTCCTCTGGACCTCCGACATCCCTATAGATCCCCTGCGGCCCTATATTTATGATGGATGCAGCAACATTGTCTTTCCGATTCATACCTCGCCTAGTTTTGCCCAAATGGTGGGCCTGCCGGGAATTATATTACAGGGAACCGCCACCCTGGCCTACGCGATCCGTGAAG
Source organism: Candidatus Desulfacyla sp. (assembly GCA_046484725.1). Taxonomy (GTDB): domain Bacteria; phylum Desulfobacterota; class DSM-4660; order Desulfatiglandales; family Desulfatiglandaceae; genus AUK324. The sequence goes on from JAWOIH010000025.1 coordinate 820, forward strand.
TGGTGAACCATGAGGCTGAAAAGGACCCTGCCAGGATCGCAGAGATTGCATGCAGGTTTACGGGAATGGTCCTCCCCGGAACCGATATCAGGGTGTGCTGCACCGGAAGGAACTCACACACCGATTTTACGGACATCTTTTTTGAGGTCCGAAGCAATGATCAGGAGAAGGCGGTTCGCAACGGATATGTAAAGATACAGAAAGGGTGATTGAAATGGATACGACGGAAAGATTGCCGCTGGTGAATTCTTATATCGATAAGTGGGCCAGGACGCAGCCGGATTCGGTGGCTATGGTTCAACACGAAGACGGCAGGGAAGTTTCGTATAAGCAGTTCAGGTCACTCATTGATTTTTTTGCACTCAAATTGCTGGATATGGGTATTCAAAAGGGAGACCGGGTGGCAACCCAGCTGGTATTGCTTCCGGAACATATGGCCCTGATGTATGCCTGTTTTAAAATCGGGGCCATGATTGCGCCGCTGGATGTCCGGCTGAGTGAGAATGAAGTGGTTCGAGACATCAACAAGATCGATGCCTCGGCCTTTTTCTTCCTGGGAGAGACCCCTGTCCGTGATTTCAGGATGGTTGGAAAGGCGGTTCTTAAGGGGTGCCCGTCCGTCAAACACCTGGTGCAGTTCACTCCGAACCCGAAACCCGGAGATATTATCGAAGGGGCGGTCAGTATCACGGATCTCATGAATAAAGGGCGCCTGGTGTGGCTGAAGGTGAGAGATGTATTTGCGGGAAAGCTTAAAAAGGCATATCAGCAGGTGGACAAGAGAACCCCTGCCTTGATCATCTACACCACCGGAACCACCGGCGAACCCAAACCGGCCGTGCTGTGTCACGAGAATATTATTGTGCAGAACCGGATATTGGAAAGGGGCATCGATTTTAAAGGCGACAAAAGAGATTTCTCTGTTCTGGTCAATCTTCCGCCCAGCCATGTGGGATGTGTGACCGAGACATTTATGACCACTATGTTTATCGGGGGAAAGGCCGTTCTTTTAAGGATATTTGACACCAAGGCCACCCTGGAGGCCATTGAGCGCCACAAGGTCAAGGTGATCGGACAAATCCCCACCATGTTTCGAATGCTCTGGGATTTTTCGGAATATGAAACCTATGATCTGTCAAGCCTTGAGTTTGTCGCCTATGCCGGATCGGCCGTTGACGCGACCTTTCTCAAGAAGCTCTCCACCATGGCGCCCAGATTTGGAACCGGTATCGGAATGACGGAAAATGCCGGGTTTGCCACGTTTACCCCGGCCGACATATCCATTGAGGAGATGGCCGGGCAGGTGGGGCAGGCCTTTCCCGATCTGGCCCAGGTATCCGTTCGAAGGCCGATGGAACCGGACGGATCAGCGGGTGCGGAACTGGCCGATGGGGAGATCGGAGAAATCTGTTATCACCCTCCCATCGTCTTCCTGGGGTATTATAATCAGCCCGAGGAGACCCGAAAGGCGGTTTCAACGGAAGGGATCCTCTATACCGGGGACCTGGGGTATTTTAAACAAATGGATGGATACAAGGCCCTGTATCTTTCCGGGCGAAAGAAATTCGTCATCAAACAAAAGGGATACAATGTATTTCCCGGAGAGGTTGAAGAACATATCGCCCGAATGGAAGGGGTGGATGTTGTGGAGGTGGTCGGCATGAAACATCGGCTTTTCGATGAAGGAATCTTTGCGTTTGTCCGTCCCCTAAAAGGCGTCCCTCTGACCGGCGAGGCTGTGATGGAACACTGCAAGTCCATCGCCTCCTACAAAAGACCCCAGCACATTGAAATATGGCCCTCTGATCAGGCGCTTCCGTTGACCCGAAGCACCAAAGTGGACAAGCTCAGGTTAATGGAACTCGCCGGGCCGATTGTGGAAAGATTGAGAAATGAGGGGAAGTGGGATGCAAGCCATGGGGTGTGATCGAATGGATGGTATGTATCGTCAGGTAACCCGTTCAGACACGGTATTAGAATCTTCGCATGCGGCCTCTGGCGGCCCCACAGCCCGGCTTTATTGCTTCTCATCCAGACCGAAGCACAATTTTCTGATCAGGTTGGCGGCGATTCGGTAGGTGCGGTCGGTGTCGGAGAAGGGGCCCGGACCTGCCCTTCGCGGGTTGAATTCGGTCAGATCCATGCCGATGAGGTTTGTTCCCTTTGAGAGGGCCTTGTAGAGAAGTCCTGCGATGCCGTAGATCTGCTGTTCGTTCAAGCCCTGCCAGTTCCTGAAGCGGACCCCCTCAAGGGCGTTTCCGGCCCCGACATCCATATCGATGGAGACATAGAGATGAGGGGTCTTCATCCGTCCCAGGATATCGCGAACCTTGGAAGGACTGCTGAGGAGGTCCTTTTTGGTGATGAGCGTTACCCCCCGCCGCTTCAGCCCCGAATAGAGCCCGACATATTGTCTGATCCGCTCATCCTTGATCCGGAAGGAGCGTTTGGGCGGATAATCGCTGATGCCCACGATGTAGAGGTTGGACGGCGCAACCAGACCTGATTCCAACAAGTGCCAGAGGAAGGACGAGGCGTTGTATGACTCGGGGCGTCTTTTCAGGAAGGGGTCGGATGGGTCGTACACCGAGTGGGGATTGGTCTCCATATCATACTGAACGGCGCCGGACACGAGGGCCGCAGGGAGCGCGTCCGTGTGGCTGTCCAGGATGACCAGGCTGGTATCCTCCGGCCTGTACAGCCCCATCAGTTTCTTTAGAACGCCTCCGGTCAGGGAGTGGTCGACGGCCAGCATGCATGGCATATGGGGATATATCTCGGCCACCACATGTTCCGCCAGCATCTCCGCAAAGGAACGACACCCGTCATTGTCAATGAAGGCGACAAAATGTTCTGCCGCCAGGTTCGCCTTTTCCGTTGGCGGCGGAATGGGGCGGAGCCATTCAGGGACGTCCAGCGATCCGATCTCCTCCCAGAGACGCGGATCCACCTCATCACGAATGAAATCCATGACAAAGGGGTAAGGATCATCCCCTGTTTTTCCGGCGGCCATGCAGGAAATTTTCTCCCGGACGGATTCATCCCTCTCGTCGCTGTCCAGCGGGCATCCGAAAAAGACCACCTTTTTCCCGTTGAAGTCTTCCAAGGCTTTCCCTTATCTCCTCATCGTCTACAGACCTGCGCCGGGTGTTGCCTCCGGCCTGATCGCAGGCCGGAGGCAAGGGTGATCGGATCCGGATCGATCAAAGATAGTGGAAACCCGTGAGGACGGAATTGCGGTATCCGCCCGCACGTGCCGGCAGGGGGCTAATCCTCCTGCAGCTCCTTCAGGTTACTGTAGAAGTCGAGGGCATCCGGGTTGCTCAGGGCGTCCTTGTTCAGGACGGGTTTGCCTTCGATGACCTTCTTGACCGCCAGTTCCACCTTCTTCATGTTCAGAGTATAGGGGACGGCCGGGGTTTGAATGATCTTGGCAGGCACATGCCTGGGTGAGGCGTTTTGTCTCAGGGTGGTCCGGATCCTGTTCTTGAGATCGTCCGTCAATGCATGTCCTTCGGCCATTTTGACAAAGAGGATCACCCGGACGTCGCCCTTCCAGTCCTGACCCACCACCAGACTGTCTTCGATTTCGTCCATGCCTTCCACCTGTCGGTAGATCTCCGCGGTCCCGATCCGGACCCCTCCCGGATTCAGCGTGGCATCGGAACGGCCATAGATCACCACGCCCCCCCGATCATTGATCTCGATGAAGTCCCCGTGTCGCCAGATATTGGGATATACGTCAAAATAGGCGGCATGATACTTTTTGCCGTCCGGGTCATCCCAGAAATAGATCGGCATGGATGGGGACGGGGCCGTGCAGACCAGTTCTCCCTGCTGATTGATGACCGGTTTTCCGTTCTCGTCAAATGCCTCCACCTTCATGGCCAGATTTCTGCACTGAAGTTCACCCGCATAGACCGGACCCATGGGATTGCCGCTGGCAAAACAGCCGTTGATGTCGGACCCCCCGGAGATGGAGGCCAGCTGGAGGTCCTGTTTCACCTCGCGGTAGATGTATTCAAACCCCTCGATCGATAGGGGGGAGCCGGTTGAGAGGACGGCCTTGAGGGGAGAGAGGTCATAGGTCTTGCCGGGCGTCACGCCTGCGTTCTGGATGGCCGCAATATAGCCGGCGCTGGTCCCGAAGAGGGTGATCTTTTCATCCTGGGCCATTTGCCAGAGTGCCCCCGGGTCCGGGTGGAAGGGATTGCCGTCAAAGAGGACCAGGGTGGCGCCCACGCTGAGGGAACTGGTGAGCCAGTTCCACATCATCCATCCGCTGGTGGTGAAGTAGAAGATGGTGTCTTCCCGCTTCAGGTCGGTATGGAGCATGAGTTCCTTCATATGGTGCACCAGGATGCCGCCTGCGCTCTGGACCATGCACTTGGGAAGCCCTGTGGTGCCGGAGGTGAACATGATATAAAGGGGATGGTCGGCAGGGAGCTGCCTGAAATCAATCTCCGGGGCCGCGCTCTCCCTGGATTTGAACTCCTTGTAGGCCACTGCCTTGGGCAACCGGCTGACATCGGGGTCCGGTTCGGTATAGGGGACGACGATGACCTTTTCAATGGAGGGGATCTCCTTCAGGATATCGGCGACGCGGCCGAGCGAATCGAATTTTTTCCCTTTAAAGGAATATCCGTTGGCCGTAAAGAGGACCTTTGGTTTGATCTGACCGAAGCGGTCCAGCACGCCCTTGATCCCGAAATCAGGAGAACAGGAAGACCATGTGGCGCCCAGGCTCGTGGCCGCCAGCATGGCGATGATGGTCTGGGGCATATTGGGCATGAAGCCTGCGACGCGATCTCCCGGCTGGACCCCGGCCGCCTTCAGGGGCGCCGCGACCCGTGCCACCTCGTCGTAGAGTTCCCTGTAGGTCAACCGGATGGGGTCCTGGTCCTCGCCCTTGAAGATAAGGGCGACATGATCGTCGCGGTAGCGAAGGAGGTTTTCCGCAAAATTGAGTTCAGCACCCTGAAACCATCCGGCGCCCGGCATTTTCGTGACATCGTCCACCACCCGGGTGTAGGGCCTGGACGCCTTGATGCCGGCAAATTCCCACATGGACGCCCAGAAATCGGGGATGTTGTCGATGGACCACTGGTAGAGCGG
>JAWOIH010000130.1:0-10708 GCA_046484725.1 Candidatus Desulfacyla sp.
GAGCAGGACGCCAAGCAGCGGGCGCTGGCCGAGGTGGGCGAGGCGGGGCGCCAGCGGTTCTTCCGCGAGGCGGTTCCCGTCCTGTCGGAGATCATGTCCCGGCCGATCAACTGGGATCCCTGGAGCAGCTTGAAGAGGAGATGGGGATGATACTGGGTACTTGATACTGGGTGCTGGATGATTAGAAGGGAGGCTATTCCTTGCACCTTGCGCCTAACGCCTTGCACCTAACGCCTTAATTGAAAGCATGCCATGACAGAAGCAGGAAGAGAAGCAGAGCAGTTACTGGAACGGCTATCGGAACTCGGCATATTGGCGGAGAACGCCGGTGCGGATATCGATGGCATCTATGGTGCGTCCTTTAGGCTGGAACTTCCTCTGATCGATTATTTGACGATCCGCGATCTGCTGGAGCTGGGCGGGCGTCAGGACGACGCTCCCCTTGCGGCCGTGCTCATGACCCTTTTTGGGGCCCTCGAAGAGGGGAGCCTCTGCGTGGATCTCAACGAAGTGGCCCTGCGCGCCCGACTGATGAGATTTCTTGGGGCCGAGCAGGCGAATGAAATGGCGACATCCTTTCTTTCCGGCCTGTCAGGGGATAGATACCGAGCCCTCATCACCGGAAACGGCGATGAATATCTGCCGCTGATTCTCTCTACGGCCCGCGGCAAAAGTCTCCTCTATTTTCAGAAGTTCTATGTCCACGAGACCCTCCTGAGAGGGAGGATGGAGGCCCTCTTGCAGGCGGAACCGTCGGTCAGGGTGTCGGACACCGACATCGCATCGATGATTGAAGAGATATATGCTCCGGACGGCTCCATCCGTATCCGAAAAGAGGGAAGGCCGATTGCGCGGGACGCGGACCAGGTGAAGGCCCTGCGTCTGTCGCTCCGATCGCAGTTCGCCATTATTTCAGGCGGCCCTGGGACCGGCAAGACCTCTTTGATGGTCAACATTCTTCGTTGTCTGGTGCGGACGGGCATCAGGGCGGAAGAGATCCTCCTGGGGGCCCCCACCGGCCGCGCCGCCCAGCGTATGACCGAGGCGGTCCAGCGCAGCATCGACACCATCGCATCGCCCCAGGCGTGCGACAGGGAGCTGCTGAGTCTAAAGGGAAGCACCCTCCACAAGCTCCTGCGATACCGCGGCTCCCACCATGATTTCTACTACCGCGAGACCAATCCCGTTCCTGCGTCCGCCATTATCCTCGATGAGGTTTCCATGGTGGACGTGATTATGATGGAGCGGTTTCTGCGGGCCGTGAACGCGTCCAGAACCAAGCTCATCTTTCTGGGGGACAAGGACCAGCTCCCGTCCGTAGAGGCGGGGGCCGTCTTTGCCGAGATGATCCCCGACGGCACACGGGCCGAACGGTTCAAGGATCGGCTGGCGGTCCTCGAAACCGTTTACCGTTCCGGAAAGAATTTGACGCACCTGGCCGGGGAGATCAATCGGGGGAGCCTCCCTGAATATGCGCCGATCTCCTTCGAATCGGGTCTTCAACTGTCGTCGGACCAGTGGGGGGTTGTGCAGAATGACGGCGTTCCGGCGTGGAGGCATCACATACGGCTTTGGATCGAGCATCATTATCTGGGCCCGGTGACGGGGGACGAGAGAGATTTCAGGGGCCTGGTGTCAGATGCCGGTCGCATGGACATGGGGAGTCTCCTTCACTCCGGGCCCGGAGAGGAGATCCTGCGTCGGATTTTCCAGAAGGTGGAGCAGGCAAGGATCCTTTCGCTGGTGCGGAACGGCATCTACGGGTGCAACGGCATCAATAGGGAGATCGCCGGGCGCCTCGGGCCTGGGGCCGGACATCCGGCCTGGATGGAGAAGGGCTGTTTTGCAGGGGCGGTGATTATGATCACGCAAAACAACTATGCAAAGGAGCTGTTTAACGGAGATGTGGGCGTGGTGATCCGGGACCGGGGCGGGGCGTTCCGGGCCTTTTTCCCCCGTTTCGGGGCGTACGTCGCCTTTTCCATGGATATGTTGCCCCCCTGGGACCTGGCCTTTTCCATGACCGTTCATAAGAGTCAGGGTTCGGAATTCGATGATGTTCTTCTGGTGCTTCCCCCGGACGAAGATCACCGCCTCCTCACCCGTGAGATCGTCTATACCGGGGTCACCCGGGCCAGGAAACGGATCATCATCTACGGGACCGCATCGGCCCTTAAGAACGCCCTGGCGCGTCAGATCGAGCGAGAGTCCGGGCTTGGATGGTAGTCCGTATCGGAAAGGGTCGCAGGAGCGCGGCCCCTCACGATCCGGCCTCCTCTTCGATCCGCCCTGCGCCCTTTGCCTGAACGATGCCCGACCTTCGCCGGATCTTCTTCTGGAATCGATCCAGATAGATGTACACCACCGGGGTGAGATAGAGGGTCATCACTTGAGAAAAGAGGAGGCCCCCGACGGTGGCCAGGCCCAGGGGTTGTCGGGATTCCCCTCCGGCCCCGAACCCGATGGCGATGGGGAGGGTGCCCAGAAGGGCGGCCATGGTGGTCATCATGATCGGTCTGAAACGGGTGATGCATCCCTGATAGATGGCCTCTATCGGGCTTTTCCCCTCCTTTCTTTCCGCCGCCAGGGCGAAGTCGATCATCATAATGGCATTTTTTTTCACCAGGCCCACCAGCATGATGACCCCCACAAAGGCATAGATATTGAGGTCCACATCGAAGATGACAAGGGTCACGAGGGCGCCGAATCCTGCGGACGGGAGGCCTGAGAGGATGGTCAGGGGGTGGATGAAGGTCTCCTACAGGATTCCGAGCAGGATGTATATGACCAGGATCGCCATCAGGAGGAGGAGCCCCAGGCCGCGCATGGAGTCCTGAAAGGCCTGGGCCGTCCCCTGAAAGCTGGTGCTGATCCCTTGGGGCAGGGTCTCGCGGGCGACCTTCTCGACACTGGCCACGCCGTCTCCCAATGATACGCCGGGCCGGACGTTGAAGGAGATGGTGACCGCGGGGAGCTGACCCAGGTGATTCACGGTCAACGGTCCGAGTCCCCTGGTAATGGCGGCGACGGCATTGAGGGGAACGAGCTGCCCTGACGCAGACCGAATGTAGAGGAGTTGGATCGCCTCCGTGTCGCGCTGGTACTCGGGCTGAAGTTCCAGGATGACCTGGTAGTCGTTGTTGGCCGCGAAGATGGTGGAGATCTGTCTTGAAGAGTAGGCGCTGAAGAGGGCGTCCTCGATCTGGTGGGCCGTTACGCCCAGCGCCGCCGCCTTGTCCCGCTGGATCTCGATGTCGATCTGGGGGTTGTCGATGGCCAGGTCACTGGTCACGTCCTGGAGTTCTTTGAGCCCCCTGAGTCGCGCCTCCAGCAGGGGGGCATAGCGGTAGAGTTCATCCGTATCGGGACCCTGGAGGGTAAACTGATACTGGCTCTTGGTGAGGGTCCCGCCGATCCGTATGGGGGGAGGGTTTTGCAGAAATGCCTGAATGCCGGGGACACCCTCGAGTTTTGACCGAAGCTGCTGAATCACCTCATCCACATGCAGGCTGCGTTCCCCACGGGATTTCAGACGAATAAACAGGCGGCCGGTATTGTTCGCCCTGCCGCGGCTGCCGCCGCCGATCCCCGACATGAATGAATCCACGTTGGGGTCCTCGATGACAATGGCGTTCAGGGCCTGCTGGTGACGGACCATGGACTCAAAGGAGATCCCCTGGGCCGCTTCGGTGATGGCGAAGATCCGACCGGTATCCTCGCTGGGGAGGAAACCTTTTGGGATTTGAATGAACAGGGTGATCGTGGCGATAAGAACCAGGGCCGATACGAGGATGGTGGCCGGACGATGGTTGAGTATCCGCCGAAGGCTCCACTGGTATACGTTGAGCATCCCCTGGAAGATCTTTTCAGAAGCGTTATAGATGCGACCGTGACGCTGAGCGGCGGGAGGGCGCAGAAACCGGCTGCACAGCATGGGGGTCAGGGTGAGCGACACGAATCCGGATATGAGGACCGCGCAGGCGATGGTGACCGCGAATTCATGGAGGAGTCTTCCCATGACGCCGCCCATGAAGAGCACCGGCACAAAGACCACCACCAGAGAAAGGGTCATGGAGACGATGGTAAAGCCGATTTCCCTAGCCCCGTTGAGGGATGCCTCCATAACCCCTTCCCCCTGTTCCATGTGGCGGACGATGTTCTCCAGCATCACGATGGCATCGTCCACCACAAAACCCACCGAAAGGATGAGGGCCATCATGGAGAGATTGTTGATGCTGAAATCCATGAAGTACATGGCCGCAAAGGTCCCCACAATCGATATGGGGAGGGCCAGACTCGGGATAAGGGTGGCGGAGAGGTTGCGCAAAAACAGGAAGATCACCATCACCACCAGGCCCACGGCCAGGAGGAGGGTGAACTTGACATCGGCGACCGATTCACGGATGGACTCGGACCGGTCATAGAGGTCCTCGATATTGATCGAGGCCGGAATGCTTGCGCGAAGGGTGTTGAGGATCCCCTTGATGGCATTCACCACCTCCACCGTATTGGTGCCGGGCTGCCGTTGAATGGCGAGCACAATGGCCGGAACATCGTTGAACCAGGTAATCGCCTTATCGTCTTCGGCGCTGTCCATGACGCGGCCGATGTCCTGAAGACGCACCGGCGCTCCCCCCCGATAGGTCACCACCACCGGACGATAGGCCTTCGCATCGGTTAACTGGCCGCTCGCCCGCACCGTGACGGCCTGCTCGCTTCCCCAAAGGGTCCCTGTGGGGAGATTTACATTGGCCTTCTGGATGGCGTCAACCGCTTCGTCAATCCCGATGCCTCTCGATGCGAGGGCCTTGGGATCCAACTGGACCCGGACCGCATATTTCTGGGCGCCGTAGACCATGACCTGGGCCACGCCCGTGACCATGGAGATCCGTTGGGCAAGAAGCGTCTCCGCATAGTCGTTGACCGTGGAAAGGGGAAGGGTAGGGGAGCTCAGGGCGAGATAGAGCACGGGCTGGTCTGCCGGGTTGACCTTGCGGTAGGACGGGGGGCTGGGCATATCAGGCGGCAGTTGTCTGGCCGCGGCGGTAATGGCGGCCTGGACATCCTGGGCGGCCGCATCGATGTCGCGGCTCAGGTCGAATTGGAGGGTAATCTGGGTATTGCCCAGGGTGCTGGTGGAGGTCATGGAGTCAATGCCGGCGATGGTGGAAAACTGCCGCTCCAGCGGGGTGGCCACGGACGAGGCCATGGTCTCGGGACTTGCCCCCGGAAGGTTGGCTGTCACCAAGAGGGTGGGAAAATCCACATTCGGGAGGTCGCTGACAGGAAGCTGGCGGTAGCCCATGATCCCGAAGATGAGGATTGCCGCCATCACCAGGGTGGTCATCACAGGTCGGCGTATGAATATGGCGGCGATGTTCATGACGCGGGGGTCGCCTTCTCAATCCCGCTCTTGATTTCCACCTTCGCCCCCGGGACCAGTCGGAGGGAACCGTCCGTCACCACCCTTTCCCCCGGTGCGAGCCCATCGGTCACCACGGTCTCTCCGTTCAGGGACCGGCCCACCGTCAGTTTTCGGTATTCTGCGGTCAGTTCCGGGGTCACGATGAACGCATAGGGTCCCTCCTGACCCATCTGGACGGCCTGGGCGGGAACCACGGTGGCGTCCCTTTCCGTATCCAGAACGACGACCACATCCACGAACTGCCCGGGCCACAGCCGGTTCTCTTCATTCAGAAAGGTCCCCTTGAGCCGGATCGTTCCGGTGGTCCTGTCCACGGCATTGTCCACAAAGGTGAGGCGTCCCTGTTCCGGCTGTTTTCGGTCGCCTGGAAGACAGGCCTCCACCTTCAATTCTCCCAGGGCCAGTTGTCTTCTCACATCTTGCAGATCCTGCTCACGAATGGAAAAGGCGACGTAAATGGGGTGCACCTGGTGAATCTCCACGAGAACGGCATCGTTGGCCTTGATGGTGTTGCCTTCCTTAACGTGAAGATGGCCGGTGTGCCCGGTCAGGGGCGAGTGTATGTAACAGTACTCAAGTTGGAGCCCGGCGTTTTCAAGACTTGCCCGGGATGCGCGGACCGCGGCCTCGGCGTACTCAAGGGCCGCCTCGGACGCCCGGAGTGCTGCCCGGGCATCCTCCACGCCGGCCTCATCGGCAAGCACCACGGCCTTCAGGGCGTCCGCCTTGCTCTGAACCTGATCGTATTCGTCCTTGGACACATTGCCCTTGGCGGCCAGTGCCCCATATCGTTCGGCCTGAATACGGGCGGTCTTGGCCTCCACCTGGTTCTTGGTCAGGATGGCCTCGGCGTGTTTCAATTTGGAGGCGTTGCTGACCCGATTGGCCTGGGCCTGCTTGACCGCGGAGAGGTCCTTTTCAAGCATGGCCTCGGCCTGCTTGACCGCCGCCTCAACGGGCCTCGGATCCACAACGAACAGGAGATCCCCCTTCTGGACCTCCTGCCCCTCCTCGAAGGCTGCCTTTTTCACCTGTCCGCTCACCATGGATTTGATGGCGACTGAGGCGTAAGGTTCCACATTCCCAATGGTGATGATCTGGATCGGCACGTCTTTTCGGGTTACGGTATCAACGGAGACAGGCGCGGCCGTCTTTTGCTTCTGTTTCCCCTCTGTCTGGGCCGAGCAGGCGAAACAGAAGACCGGAAGGGCTGAATAGAGGATCCGGATCCATTTTCTCCAATGGACCATTTTTAAACGAGGCCTGTTTCCTCGATATCGATTTCCAACCAATGTCGACACGATCTATCCCAAGCTCCCTCAGCAACGCTATCTCTTGAAGAATAAAAGGTAACATTTCAATAACTGGGGGTAACCCGTCTGGATTCCGGCCTTCGCCGGAATGACGGGGGGGTTGGGTTGTTTCGTCATTCCGGCGAAGGCCGGAATCCAGGAAGTCTTTGGAGAAAGTATTCGCCCCGCTTTATTGAGAAGATGCGTTTAATCGACAATGGAATTGACAACTTTTTGTAAGATTAAGGAGTTGATACATGGTGTTAATTTACTGTCTTGTGGCAGGATCTCAACCAAAAGGTCTTTACAATCCTTGCGCTGTCCGCTAAGCATGTCAGAACAGTTTTTGACATAAGTCATCCGAAGGTGTACAAAAAATGGAGCAAAAACGTCGAGGATGACCTGGGCGAGGCGGATCTCTTTTGAATCCTCAGCTTGGGCCATATTGCGAGACATCGCTCGCTTTTTTCAACTTTTATTCACGGAGGCAGGCTATGAAACATTACAGGTATGTTGGATGGATGGTTTTAGGGGTTTTTTGGGCAATATCCCTTTCCGCTGGCGCCATGGCCGCAGAGGCCGATAAGGATCCCTGTATCGCCTGTCACCAGAAGGTATCTCCCGGACAGGTGGCCGACTGGCAGGCCAGCCAACACAGCAAAGAGGATGTGGGATGTATCGAGTGCCACGGGGAAAAGCACACCACCGCAGAGGATTACAAACTGGCGGTGTTGCCGGACGAGAAGCTGTGCGCCCAGTGTCATGAGGATCAGTTCAACCAGTTTATCAAGGGAAAGCACAATCTGGGCTGGTCCACCCTGATGGCCCTGCCCGTCACCCACCTGGAGCCGGACGAGCTGATCGAGGGAGGCCGGGGATGCGGCGGGTGCCACAACATGGGGGTCAAAAGCGATGCCCAGAAACAGGCGCAGGCCAAGCTGGGATATCGATATCAGAACAATTCCTGCGATGAATGCCATACCCGTCATGCCTTTTCCAAGAAGGAGGCCTTGAATCCGAGGGCGTGTCAGCAGTGTCACATGGGGTTCGACCATCCCCAGTGGGAGATGTGGAGCAGCTCCAAACACGGTGCCCGGACCCTGATCAAGGAGGTGGGCGACCTCCCCGATGGCGCCAATGCGCCAAAATGCCAGACCTGCCACATGCCGGACGGGAGCCACAACAACCACACGGCCTGGGGGTTTCTGGCAGTGCGGCTCCCCCTGCCGGAAGATCCGCAGTGGAAGCAGGACCGCATTACCATCCTCAAGGCCTTGGGGGTGCTTCATCCCGAGACCGGGGAACCCACTGCCCTGCTGGATGCGGTGAAGGCCCTGGATCTGGCCCGGCTGACCCAGGAGGCCTGGCAAACCGAGCGGGATAAGATGCTCAAGACCTGCGCCCAGTGCCACTCCAAGTCCTACGCGCAAAAGCAGTTGGAAATGGGGGATGACATGCTCCGGCAGGCGGATCGACTCATGGCCCAGGCCATCGAGATCGTGGCCGGGCTCTATCGGGAAGGCATTATCCAGAAACCCACAAGCTATCCATACAATTATCCCAACCTCCTGTTTTTCATGCGGACCGGTGGGGGCGATCTCAGCAAGCTCTCATATATCGATCAAATCCTCTTGAAGATGTACCTCAAGCACCGGATGCGCACCTTTCAGGGCTTTTTCCATATCAACCCGGACTATGCCTACTGGTACGGCTGGGCCGGGATGGTGGAGGACCTGGGCCACATACAGGAGACCGCCAGGCTCATGCGGGCGACCCACGCCAAGAAATGATAAAAATGAGGGCGTGAAGGGGTTTTAGACTCTTTGACTGTAACTTCTACGTAACGTGCGGAGAAGTTTTGGTGAACCGCGAAGGCGCAAAGGACGCGAAGACGTCTTGATGGGTTCGTTCTGATCCTGAAAGAAAGCTCAGGATCAGAACACACCAGGCTCTAAGAGGCATACCCCGGCATTTGGTGACGTCCGCGGACGACAGCAAAACGATGTACAATGGCATGGGGCTGACCCGATCATCCTCCATTCCCTGTGAGAGAAAGGACTTTGCGGCTTGCGTGATCCGGCAACTGGTGTTCAACTGGATTTGACGAATGGATTGACGGGGATTTGTGATAGGATGGCGCTGGATCGGACGTGATAGGTGAATAAAGCTGTAGCGATCTGTACGTGTAGTGATTCATTTTTCATTTTGCTGGGTGCCAGTCTCACGGGGTCGAATCACGGATTGCTGGTTGAGCGGACACCCGGACCTTTGCCCGCATGATTCACAGCCGCTGGCACAATCGATCCCTTCGCCTTTGCCTGGCTTGAACTTTTTCCAGTTTCTCCGGATGATGAACAGTGCTGCGACGATCACAATCAGTATTACTGTGATTTCTTGCCACATGGTCAATTCCTTACAGTAAAAAACGGTATTGGCCGTTATCAGCTTTCTCTGCTTCGCGCGTTGCTTTCTGTTAGGGATCAGTCGAGGTATTCATCCCGCAAGCGATGCAAGAGCGCATGAAATTCATCGTGCCTGCCAAGGCCGATACGTTCCCGTTCGAGGCGTTCGAATGCTTCCACGAGCCGCGCATCCGTGTGGGTGTCCAGTTTTCCGTCCACCATGGGAAAAAGGATTGTGTTCTCTTTGACGATATGCTGGCTTAGCAACGTCACATATTCACCCACGATCGCCTGAATGCCGGCCCCGGTCGATGGCCCCTCGGATTTGTGGTCTGCCAAGGCGTCTTTAAGCCGTGAAACGAGCACTCGTCCCTGTTCGTGCTCATCCAGCATGACGCCTATTGGACCACCGTCGCGGGGCACGCCCGCCGCCTCCAGGGCCGGGAATAGGAACTCCTCTTCCTTGGCGTGATGGCATTTGTCCACGAAAACCGTCAAAAACGCCATGATGCCATTGAGATGGTCTGCCGGAATCTGTTCTCCCTGTTCAAGTTTGGCGGATACGGCCTTCAGGATTTTCAGCATAAGTTCGATGCCGTGGTGTTCTTTCTTGAGTTCGTCGATCGCTTGCATTGGCGTCTCCCTTTATCGGTTGGTGTTAGTGAGTGCGTTGTCTCCCAGGTTCAGGAATCGTCAGTCGCTTTCTCCTTTTTACGCCCTGACATCACGTTTTTCTTCAGAGCAACCGCTTGATTGTAGCGGGTGTCTCGGGCGGAAAAGAGGAGGGTAACCGGTACGTCGCTACGAGGCCGTGCGATGGGTGGGGTCTTTTGATTCGAAAGAGATCAGACATCGCAGCCCCATGCTATGCGAAACCATTCTCCTTATGTTTCTGGACGATAGCGTCGGCCAACCGGTCCAGGGCCTCAAAATCCTTCTGTGAGGCCATCCCTTTGCATAGAACCGGTTCCAGCACCTCGACCTTCAGGTTCGGGATCATGCCCGCGAGGGTCTCCACGGTCTTGCCGCCCCATCCGTAGGATCCGATGATGGAGAGAAACTTCACCCTGGGTCTCAGGGCATTGGCCAGGAAGGTTGCATAGGCAGCCATTGGGTGAGGGCCTGCCAGGACCGTTGACGTCCCTACCACCAGGGTCGCCGCATCCACCAGGGACATGGCCAGCTTGCCGATATCCGTGACCGGGAGGGAAAACAGCTCCACGCGGACGCCCTTTTCCACGAGGGCGGAGGTCAGATAATCCACCATCTGCTGGGTGCTCCCATGCATGGATACATAGGGGATGACGGCCAGGTTTTTAGGGGCGCCTGCCACCCACTCCTGATAGGCCTCGATAATCCCTGACGGCTGATCGTGGATCTGTCCATGGCTCGGGGCGATCATCCGGATGTCATATTCCTTGAGCTTTTCCAGATTTTTTTGAATGACGGTCCGAAACGGCATCATGATCTCGGCAAAATAGCGTTTGGCCGCCTCGTACACCCGGCCCCAATCGGTCACGAAGAGATCACTGGAAGCAATATGGGAGCCGAAGAAATCGCAGCTGAACAGGATGCGGTCTTCCTTCAGA
>JAWOIH010000153.1:0-4024 GCA_046484725.1 Candidatus Desulfacyla sp.
AGAAGAGGCCGCGCGTTTTCTGGAGGAAAAGCAGAAGACCGGGGAACTGGTCTTGCCGCCAGGGGTGTCCTATCGATTCGCAGGAAGCTACGAGAACCAGGTGCGCGCCCAGAAGAAGCTCGCCGTGGTGCTGCCCCTGGCGCTCTTCATGATCTTCATCGTGCTCTATCTCCAGTTCGGTTCCACGCTCACCACCTGCATGGTTTTCTCGAGTATCTTCGTCGCCTGGGGCGGAGGCTTCATCATGATCTGGCTCTACGGACGTCCCTGGTTCCTTGATTTCAGCCTCTTCGGGGTTTCCATGCAAGCCCTTTTCCAGGTTCACCCCATCAACCTGAGCGTCGCCATCTGGGTGGGTTTTCTGGCCCTTTTCGGCATTGCCTCGGACGATGGGGTCCTCATGGCCACCTATCTGGATGACTCCAGGGCCGACCGTTCCACCGACTCCATCCCCAAGATCCGCAAGGCCGTGGTGGCAGGGGCGGTACGCCGCATCCGTCCCGCATCCATGACTTCCGCCACCACGATCCTGGCCCTGCTGCCCATCCTCACCTCCACGGGCCGGGGCGCCGACGTCATGATCCCCATGGCTATCCCTTCCTTTGGGGGCATGGTTTTCGCGATCCTCACCTGGTTCGTGGTCCCGGTCCTTTATTGCATGCGGGAAGAGATGCGTTTCAGGTGGACCTCGAAATCCAAAGCGTCTGTTTCCTCTTGACAGGTAAAGGAGGGTGACGACCCATTGATTATTTTCTCAGCCTTGTCCCCGTTCTTCTCGCTCTGGTGAAGCGTCCCGTGACAAGCAGTGCAATCAAGGGTCTCGGCCATTTTGCCCCGGTTGAAGTCCGTCACCTGGGCCGGAGATATCTTGCCGTGGCATTCCTCGCATTTCGATGATTTTGCGTTGACCGTCCCCACATTCCAGGAAGAAAGAATACCCGCCATCAAACAAAAGACTGAAATTTTGCGCAGTTCCCGTTCCTCCTTCCTGATGTTTTCTTTCGTGGTCTACCTGCCATGCGCGGCATCCCAGAGACTGCGATCCAAGTTTTTGCGCTTGACAGCCACCGCCATCTGCCTGAAGATAAAAAACCCTCTTTTAACAAAACTATAGATAGTTGGGGCTTGCAGTAAAGAGAAATCTATCCAAAGATATTTGAAATTTGGACGCGTTATTGGGCACTCGCTGCGGGTTGCAGGTCACGAGTTGGGGACCGCAAGAATGGAATGATGGGATATCGGAAGGCAAAGGGGCGTCAGGAAATTTGGAAGTTGGCTGACAATTCCTTTATCATCAAATAGTCCCCGCTCTCACATTGAACGTGTAGGAATTTTATGCCCGACTCCTCACCTTCCCCGGCAAGGGGCATGTTCCCTTTTTGGCAGGTGCTGAAGCGGAGTTTCGGAAAAAGCGCGGATGAAGGAATGCTCTTTTATGGACCAGAATAAAAAAGCCGTGGTTCTGTTGAGCGGCGGCATCGATTCGACAACCGTTCTTGCTATTGCCAAGGATATGGGATATGACGTCTACGCCGTCAGTTTCCGATATGGGCAACGGCATGCCGTGGAGCTGAGGGCGGCCCGGAAGGTGGCCGAGGCCCTTGGGGTGAAGGAACACCGGGTCATGGACATCGATCTCGGAGCTATCGGGGGATCGGCGCTCACGGCGGGTATCGATGTGCCAAAGGCCCGCAGCGAAGCAGAGATGAAAAGAGGGATTCCGGTTACCTATGTCCCGGCTCGAAATACCCTGTTTCTCTCTTTTGCCCTGGCATGGGCAGAGGTCCTGGGTGCGTGGGACATCTTCATCGGGGTAACTGCCGTCGATTACAGCGGATACCCGGACTGCCGGCCGGAGTTCATAGAGGCCTTTGAAAAAATGGCGAACCTTGCCACAAAGGCCGGGGTGGAAGGGACCGCAAAGATTCGAATCCGGACGCCCGTCATCAGCCTGAGCAAGGGTGAAATCATCCGCACGGGCGCGGCGTTCGGCGTGGACTACGGCATGACCCACAGCTGCTACGACCCATCTCCCCTGGGAGAGGCATGCGGGGAGTGCGACAGTTGCGTGTTGAGGAAAAGGGGGTTCAAGGAAGCGGGCCTGGACGACCCGACCCGCTATATTTCAGGCGGCGGACCGAGGGAAAAGAGAAACGGGTGAGGGTCACTCCCTTTTCAACCTTAGCGACATCGATCAACAAGCGAACAGGAAGGAAGTGCCGAGTGGAAATGGAAAATGGAAGCGAAATGGAAATCTATCTGCGTCCGACATATGCCATTGATTCCGACCACGGGAGCATTGCGGCAACGGTACGGCGTGTCACAAGGGGGTGTTCCGACAATGCGGACAAGGCCGTCGCGCTCTTTTATTTTGTCAGGGATTCGATCCATTATAATGTCTTCATGATTTCCGTGTTCAAAGAGGATTTCAAGGCGTCCAGGGTGCTGGAATGGGGCAAGGGCTACTGCGTACAAAAGGCGGTTCTCCTGACAGCGCTTGGAAGGGCTGCCGGCATCCCGAGCCGGATGGCCTTTGCCAAGATCACCAACCACCGGGTGCCTCCTCATATATATGAGAAGCTGGGCGTCAATACCTTTCCCCGGCACGGATACAACCAGTTTTTCCTGAATGGCCGATGGGTGAACGCCGCCGCCACATTCGACAAAAACCTGTGCGACAAGAACGGTCTCCCTGTGGTGGAATTCGATGGAAAACACGATGCCATATTGCCTGAAAAGGACCTTCGAGGGGAGCCTTATATCGAGTACATCGAAAAGTTCCCCCCTGCAGACGACCTTCCCTTTGACTGGATTGTCGAGAGGATTGTGCGCGTCGTAGGACCGGACAAACGGCCGTGGCTCAAAAGGGAGGATGAGGTCAGTCTTCCTAATTCTATGAGGATGCACCCCACGGAATAGGGGAAGGCGGACGACTCGCCGAAACAGGAGCGAATTACCTCATTGTTCAAGCTCCGGCAGGGTCAGGAGGAGGCCTGCTGCACAGGTGATATAATTGTCTTTATAGTACTCCTTGAAGAAGCCCCTGGTCTCATCGCCGCTGCAATGACAGGGGGCGATCTTTTCCACCTTGAGGGAATCCAGCCGCTTCGCAATTTTCTTCAACTCAGACAGAGAATACCCCATCAGGTGAAAGCCCCCGACAAGGAGGTACACCCTGTCTTTGAAAACCGCTGTGGCATGCTCCACGATCTCCACAATGCCGGGATGGGCGCAGCCCGTGATAATGACCAGGCCGCGACGGGTTTTCAGGACCAGCGACTGCTCCTTCAGCCCATGGCCGAGTTCTCCGGTGGTGTAGACGCCGGGATGGATCATCCGGGGGCCGCCGATCTCCTCGACAGACGTCCCCATCCGGCGGAGGGCTTGCTTGAAGTTTTCCGGAAAAGATTTTGGGAGATAGACGGTAATGTCCTGCCGCTGCTGAAGGAATCCCGACAGCCCCCCCACATGGTCCCCATGTATATGGGAGAGGGCCACGGCGTCTATCTTCCGGCAATCCAAGTCGAGTTCCTGCATATTCCGGGTGAGTATCGAAGGGTCTCCGCCCGTATCGAAGAGGATTTGATGCTTCGGGAGCGTGATGAGACAGGAAAAGCCCCATGCGGGCGTCAGAGATTTTTTCAATGTGTAGTTGTCATAGACGATCAAGAGCTGGTTGGCAGGTTCATTCACAGGAAGCCTCCCTCCGTAAGCGGTCTGAAATGACAGGGCTATCGATAGGATGGGAATCGCGGCCCGGCGTATCCATCCGGTCGCAATTCCCACCATTCCACGTCTTATACGAAACAGGTAATGATTCAGATCCAACCTTTATGCCTCCCGCGCCTCCGGGAAGATTGAACCCTGCACAGCCTCGGAAACGCGGGAGCCTCTTGTTGGGTTTGTTATGACGCCGTCGATTTCGACTCAAGCTCTCCGATCCGCTTGTTGATGGCGTCGAGTTCGTTCTTGATGGCGTTCGCCTCATCCCTGAGCATGTTCATTTCGTCATCGGGGGTCATGG
>JAWOIH010000193.1:0-9680 GCA_046484725.1 Candidatus Desulfacyla sp.
TCAGCCCGCTCCTCTATCTGGGGCTTCGGTACTCTACAGCGGTCAACTGCTCCTTGATCCAGGGGTTTTCCCCCCTGATCACCGCGCTCATCGCCGGTGTCATTATCCAGGAGCCGGTGACCCGAAGACAGATGGGGGGCGCGATCCTGGGCCTCATCGGGGTCATGGGCCTGATATCGGGCGGGTCGCTCAGGTTTCTGATCCACCTCCAGTTTAATGTCGGGGACGTGATCCTATTAGGGAGCGCCGTGGTGTGGGCCTTTTATTCGGTCTTCGGCCGGCGCGTCATGCGGTACCGTTCACCGGTCTCGGCCACGGCCCTCTCCAGCTTCATAGGGCTCCCCCTCCTGATTGCCGCGGCCTTTTTCGAATACCCGTATATTCCGCTTAACCTGCGGCCTGAGACCGTCGCCGCCATCCTCCACATCTGCGTGGTCCCGACCATTATCGGCTACTGGTGCTGGAACCGGGCGGTTCAGACCCTGGGGGCAGGGGGGGCCATGGTCTTTTACAACACCCTGCCCCTCTATGGCGTGGTGATGGGGGCGCTCTTTTTGCAGGAGTCCCTGGGTCCGGTCCATTTTGTTTTCGGGGGTCTCATCTTAGGAGGGGGACTGTGGGGCACCCTGGGCGGCCCGACCAACAAGGTCCGGCGTGAGCGTTAGGCCGCCTAACGTCTTCCTCCGCCTTTCCCTTTGCCCCTTCCCATGCCGCGGCCGCCTCTCCCCGTGCCTCTTCCTCTCCCGGCGCCCATTCCGCCACCCATGCCCCGGTCCTGCCGGCATCCCTGTTTGGGATAGGGTGAATCGGGTTCAGCGCCTGTCCCGTCCCTGGGGGAGAGGCGGGCGTCGCCGAGGCCGTAAAGAAGATCGGAGAGATAGGACCATAGCGTCGACACCATCCCGGTCCCTGTCTTCACGCGGGTCTCGGGCCGGCCTGCGCTTTCGCTATGGGCATCTGCCTCCGGATATCGTCTATTCTCTTCCGCCTTTGGTCTCTGGGCCTTTTCAACGGCCTTGGTTCCCTGGGCCTGGCCGTTCAGATATGAGAGAAGCCCTTCATGGGCGGCATTGATCTGCTTCAGCTTTTCCTCGGCCTTCTGCTTCAGCCTCGGATTGTTGGAGACGCGGTCCGGGTGCCAGATGTTGACCAGGTCCTTGTATGCCTGTTTCACGTCTTGGATCGAGGCATCGGGTTTCAGCTCAAGGGTCTCGTAGCAGTGTCGTATATCCACAAGGATGTCCGGAGTCTCATTCAATCTTCATAAAGGCCGCGGCACGCGCGCCGCACACCGGGCACTTCTCCGGGGGCGCATCCTCGATGGTAAATCCACAGACCGAACAGACATAGTAGCAGTCCACATCCTTTGGGCTGTCGAGGCTGTCGAGGGCCTTTTGATAGAGGCCTGCGTGGACCTCCTCAACCGCATTGGCATAGGAGAAGGAGCGCTCCGCGGCCTTGTTCCCCTCAGTTTTGGCCTGTTCAATCATCCCCGGGTACATCTTTTTGAACTCATGGGTCTCCCCGTCGATGGCGGATTGCAGGTTTTCGGCCGTGCCTTTGACCGCACCCAGGGCCTTGAGATGGGCATGGGCGTGGACGGTTTCGGCCTCGGCAGCAGCCCGGAAAAGCCTGGCCGCCTGGGGGTGACCCTCCTTGTCCGCCTGTTTGGCAAAGGCGAGGTATTTACGATTGGCCTGGGACTCCCCTGCAAATGCCTCCCAAAGGTTCTGTTCTGTCTTGCTCATATTCGATACTCCTTTCCGGCTATGGGTGGGATGAGCATCTGATAACCGTTTATGGGTTCGCGTTACTGGTTACCGGTTGCTCGTTGCTGGTTTATTTCACGCCCCGGCGTGATCGGGGATTCGATGTTTCCGGCTGACACGCGGGATTGAAAGCGCGTTCTTTAAGGAATCGCTGCCTTGATCTGAGTGGCCCACGGCCGCAAACAAGATTCGTATGAGTATCACGTGCAGATAGAAAACACAAGGGGATTGCGCATGCCAGGGCGCGGAGATCTCCTCGTGCACAAGGCTCAAGGCGTAAGGAAAAGACCGCGTCTCAGGTTTCCTCCCTTCCAATCATCCATTCCTCGGACACTTATCATCCGGCAACGAATAACCGGCAACGAGCAACCAGCGAAGAGAATTTTATTGAAAATTTCCGGACTTTCGGCTTAACTGTGCAAATTTCCAAAAAGCGAGCTCTCGCAGGCCGGAGATGTCGGATCAGGATTGAGAATTTGGACGCAAATCGCTCGGGGGGAGTTGCATGAAATTCCACACTGCTTCATCTGAAGATGTCTTGAAAGACCTTTCGTCCACGATAAACGGCCTTAGTGAGTCGGAGGCGGCGGAAAGGCTCGCCCGGTACGGTCCCAATGAGATCCGCCGAACTCGTGAGATCTCGCCGTGGCGGATCTTCCTATCCCAATTCAACAGTTTCATCGTGTACATCTTGATTGCCGCAGTTTTCGTCTCGCTGTTCCTGAGGGAATTTATCGATGCCGCCGTAATTATCGCCATCCTCATTGTAAACGCGGTCCTCGGATTTTTTCAGGAATACCGTGCGGAAAAGGCCATTGAATCACTCAAGAAAATGGCGGCCCTTCAGACCACGGTCATCAGAGACGGCCGTAAGATGAGGGTCGACAGCAGCCAACTAGTCCCGGGCGACCTCATGGTTTTCGAGGCCGGGGACCGGATACCCGCTGATGGCCGCATCATCGAACAGCACCTTCTGGAGGTGATGGAAGCATCCCTGACAGGCGAGAGTCACCCGGTCGCCAAGGATGCGGCGCCGATAGCGGATACCACGACCCTGGGGAACATGCTGAACATGGTCTTCGGGGGCACCCATGCAGTCAATGGGTCCGCCAGGGCCGTGGTGGTGAAAACCGGAATGGATACTGAAATGGGAAAGATCGCCGCCTCCATCGAATCGGTCGAGGACGATGAGACCCCCCTTCAGAAAAATCTGGACAGACTGGGCCGGCGGCTCGGGATCCTGACAGTGGTGATCTGCGGCGTCATCATCGCCTTCGGCATCGCCAAGGGAGGGAATGTTCTCGATATGATCATGGTGGGCGTCAGCCTTGCGGTGGCGGCCGTGCCCGAAGGTCTTCCCATCGTGGTGACCATCGCCCTGGCCCTCGGCGTCAAGCGGATGGTCGTTCAGAATGCCCTTGTCAAACGCCTCCCCAGCGTGGAGACCCTGGGATGCACCACGGTTATCTGCACGGACAAGACCGGCACCCTGACGCGCAACGAAATGACGGTCACCCGCCTGTACGTCAACCATGAGGTCATGGATGTCACCGGGACAGGGTACATCCCCGTGGGTGAGTTCTTTTCATCAGAAAAAAAGATAGATCCAGCTCCGGCCGAGCTCCTGCTGCGAATCGGCGCCCTCAATAATGATGCCGCCGTCTCAGAAAACCAGGGGGTTATCGGAGATCCCACGGAGGCCTGCCTCCTTGTGAGCGCGGCCAAGGCAGGGTTGGAAAAGGCCGTGCTTGAAAAGACCTTCCCCCGGGTAAATGAGATCCCCTTTGATTCCGAGCGAAAGCGAAAGTCCACGGTGCACCGTACGGACGGGGGGCTGCTGATGTTTACCAAGGGCGCCCCGGATGTGATCCTGAATCTCTGCTCCAGGATTGACCTGAAGGGTGACACCCTGCCGATTACCGAAGCGGACCGTGGGAACATCGATGCAGCCATCCAACGGTTCGCCTCCGATGCCCTGCGGGTGCTGGCATTCGCGTATAAGCCGCTCTCCTCTGACGCGGCCATCGATCCATCGGATGAAAACGACCTTGTCTTTGTGGGCCTTCAGGGGATGATGGACCCGCCGCGTGAAGAGGTAAAAGCCGCCATCCAGAAATGCAAAACAGCCGGGATCCGGTCTGTCATGATCACCGGCGACTACGCCTTGACGGCCGAGGCCATCGCAGCCCGGCTGGGGATCGAGGGGGACGCCATCAGCGGGGAGCAGATCGAAAAGATGGACGACGACATGCTGGCCAACTTCGTCAGCGAGACGTCCATTTTTTCAAGGGTCAACCCGGAGCACAAGATACGGATCGTCAGGGCGTTGAGAAAACTGGGAGAGGTGGTGGCCATGTCCGGGGACGGGATCAATGACGCGCCCGCCCTCAAGGAGGCGGATATCGGGATCGCCATGGGGATCACAGGTACGGACGTTACCAAGGAAACCGCCGAAATGGTGCTCTTGGACGATCGGTACACCTCGATTGTCAAGGCCGTGGAGCAGGGGAGGGCGATTTACGAAAATATCAAGAAATTCGTCAACTACCTCCTGTCGAGCAATCTGGGGGAGATCCTGATCCTTTTCGTCGCCATGATCATCGGCTTTCAGGACGCCTCGGGCGCCATCGTCATGCCGCTTCTGGCCACACAGATCCTCTGGCTCAATCTCATCACCGACGGCCTTCCCGCCATTGCCCTGGGTGTGGATCCCGTGCGAAAAGGGGTCATGGAGGTCCCTCCGCGCAAGCCGGGCGAACCGGTGATCACCAAAGATATGGCCATTAACATCGTGGTCATCGCCATCCTTATGGCAGCGGGCGTCCTCTTTCTGTTTCACCGGTTCCTTCCGGAGGGGGAGACGGTGGCACGAACCGTGGCCTTCACCTCCATTGTCGTATTCGAGATGGTTCGGGTGACCATGATCCGCACCCAGTACAGGCTTTCGTTTTTTTCAAACCTCTACCTTGTGGGGGCCATCGCTCTTTCTCTGCTGCTCCAGATTGCCGTGGTCTATGTGCCGGTAATGAATCTCATATTCAAGACCGCCCCCCTGGCTCTCCGCCACTGGGTCTATATGGGCGCGGCAACCGGGGTGATCTTTATCCTCGGGATGGTTGCGGCCAGACTTATTGCAAAACCCGATCAGTGATGGAGGGTGTGTTGGAACAACAGGGAAGTATCCACATGTTGATCGGCCAACTCTACAAGGTGTCGGTGATGGGTGAAGAAGATGACCTGGGTCTTTTTGGAGAGGTCCGCCAATGCCTTCAGGGTCGCCCTGGAGCGTTCGTCATCGAAGTTGACCAGGATGTCGTCCACAATGAACGGCATCGGTTCGCTGGCGTCAAGGCGCTTCTGCAATGAGGCCAATCGCAGGGCCAGATAGAGCTGATCCCTGGTGCCGGAACTCATCCCCTCGACCCTCACCATGGCGGTATCGCCCCGCAGGCCCACCAAGGCCGGCCGTTCCTGGTCGTCCTCGTCGGCTCGCAGCCCGCTGAAGGAGCCCAGGGTAAACTGCCGGAAATAGTCGGAGGCGATTCTCAACACCGGGTCCTGGTTCTCGGATCGATAGCGTTCGATCTCCTCCCTCAGGACCGTGGCGGCCACTTTCAGCCGTATGTAGCGGTCGGAAAGGCGACGGATCCGGGATAGAACCTGCTCGGCCGCCTCTGCCGCCTCTGCCGCCCTGCCGCTCCCATCCATTTGTTGAAGCAACTCCCTTTTCTTGCCGATCTGCTCCGAGAGACGCCGAATCTCCGGGTCCAGCTCCTTGTCAATTTCCCGGGAAAGGGAGTCGATCCGGCCGGGCAATTCATCCGGGTGGACCCCTTCCGCCTCGGCCTCTATCCCGGCAATGCTCAGGCCCCCCGCGCCTTTCAGCAGCAACGATTCAATCTCAGCGAGGTTTTTCGTGAGTTGACGGTATTCCCGGGCCAGGCGCTCCGCCTCCTCGAGGTCGTCCCTTTCCCCGCACCCAGCGATGCGCCGCAGAAGGGCGATCTGTTCCTCAGCCCCTCGAATGGCCGCATCGGCCTCGGCCATGTCGTCTTCGGTTTCCCGGATTTCCTTGGTGTATGTCTCCAGAAGGGTCTTCTGCTCCAGGGTTTGTTTCAACATGGACTGGAGCTGCATGACCGCCTGTTCGGCCGGTTCTCCCTCGAGATCCGGGGCGGTCTGTTCCACAACGGATGCGATTGTTTCCACAAAATTCCGGGCGTCCCGGTCGATACCTGCGATCCGTTTCCGGAGATCGTCCGCCTCTTTCAGGCGGGCGAAACACCTCTGAAGTCTGTCTAAGATATCGTTGACCTCGTCCGGAGGGATAGCCTTATTGCCCCCGGGCATGGCCGCGGATATTGCCCATCGCTCATGCCAGATGGTCAACGCTTCCTCTGCGGTCTCCTGTTCGTCGCGGGCCTTTTCAAGCTCTTTGCGAAGGCCCTCGCCCTTTTCCGT
Organism: Candidatus Desulfacyla sp.; assembly: GCA_046484725.1. GTDB lineage: Bacteria > Desulfobacterota > DSM-4660 > Desulfatiglandales > Desulfatiglandaceae > AUK324. Next base: position 6,231 of record JAWOIH010000193.1, read on the forward strand.
CAATTTGCGTCGGGTTTCCTCTGTGCGGTGCAGGTCCTCCATGACCGTCTCGCACAGGATGAGGACCGGGTCCAGGGACTCGCCCGGGGGCGCGCGGTGTTGGCCTAAGGCTTTCAGCGCCTCCAGGAGCATGTTCCGCAGGTTGTGCCGTTCCGCGCCCATCGTGTGAATGTCCCTCTCGATCTTTTCGATCTCCCCGGCCCTGAACCGGATTTCTTCGAATCCGCTCAGCCAGGCCAGCATCTCCTTCGGGGGGTGCGGCTGGATGCCGCAGGGTTCCCACGCGGCCTTCCATTCTTCGGAGAGGGTCTTGAACTCCCTGGCCAGGCGGCTCTCTGTTTCCTTTAATTCCGCAACCGTCTGTTCCAGCGCCTGTTTCTCGGCCCTCAGGGCTGCAAACTTATAGATCCTGTCCGCCTCCCGCCGCAGCCGGTCCGCAGTGGTGTCTGCCTGTTCCACCTGCTTTTCATAGGCCTCGGGCAGCGAAAGCCCTCCGGCATACGCCCGGCTTTCACCATCCGCCTCCTCTCCATCCAGCCATTGGCGTCGGATCAACTGCCAGCCCCGGTCCCTTGATGCCCGGACCTGATTGAGGTCGCTCTCTGTGGGCACGTCGCCCGCGTACCGGATCTCCTCGATCTGGGCGGCGGTCCGAACCAGATGGTCGCGTCCCTTTTGCTCTTCCTTCAGAAGAGACCGTGCCTGGTCTTCGTATTCCCGGAATTTCGCCTCAAACCGTAGAAGGGTTTCCCGCAAGGGGAGGGGAAGGCTGCATGCACCGGCCGCCTCTCCCTGCCACAGACCCAGCCGGGCCATGTCCGCATCGCAGCGGGTCTTGAGATCCTGAAGCCGATGGGCCTTTTCGGCCAGCATAGCGTCCATGTCCCCTGATTTTCTCGCCGCCTTGACTCCCTGGGCCAGGCCTGAGCCATCCTTTATCTTCGGCAGGGCCGCCTGTTGGGCCTCTGTCCCTTTCAGGTCGTGTTGGAGTCTCTCCCGCCGCTTTTGAAGCTCCCTTTTCCGTTGCACCAGGGCCTCGTATGTGGAGGCCAGGTCCTGGATCGTCTTTCGCCTCCCCAGGAAGGGACGGAGGGTCTCGACCTGTTCCAGGGGGAGATTTGTGGAGATCTGTTTCAGGAGGGCGGCCGCGTCATGGAGACAGCCCTGGCATGAGACCTCCAGCCCCGGCCGGTCGCGCAGGGCCTTCCGGTGGCTCCCCAGGCGTTGATACAAATCTTCAATGGATTTGCCGTGATCAAGGACCTGCTGCTGAAACGATATCCCCTTCTGATGCGCCCGGAGGGTCTCGATGCGCCTGGCCGCAATCATCCGTTTCTGGAGCGCCCCATGCAGGTCCCGCTCCGCGGACTTTCTGCGGGCGGCAAAGTCCTCCGGCAGCACGGCCACTTGTCCAAGGTCTTTGATCCGGGCGATCCGATCGCGGCGCATGGAAAGGTGCGGGAGGGCCTGTCTCAGCCGTTCGAGCTGTCGTCTTAGGGCGTCCTTCTCTCTCCTTTGCTCCTCCACCGAGGCCAGTTCCGCCTCTGTGGCCCTGAGGGCATCCTCCGCCTCCTTCCATTCACGGCCGGGAAGAACAGCCTCCCGGACCTGTCTCTGAAACTCTTTGTACTCTGAAAGGGCCCGATTGATCTCCTGTCTGGAGCCCCGTGCCTTGAACAGGAGATCCGCCTCCTGATCGAGGGCGTCGAGGACCTCCCTGAGGGATGAGATGCCGGCGCCGGCAGAGAAAAGGGCCTGTCCCACCTCGCCCTTCTGGTCGAGGATATCCTTTCCGCCCTGGACCAGCACCTCGTGATCGATCCCATAGAGGGTCTCGAACAGATCCAACGTAATCCCGTGAAGAAAATGCGTCAGCACACTCTCGTCCAGAGGGTCTCCGTCAGGGTCCAGGAGGTCGCTTTTTCTCCTTTTCCGGCGGACAAAGGAGATACCCGCGCCCTCCTGGTTGATCAGACGACCGCCTACGAGGAGCTGGTCGTTGGGGTGGCGGAAGTTGTCGGTGGTCCGTTCGGGAAAACCGTAAAGGAGCGCCTTGAGCGCCCTCAGTGCGGTGCTCTTTCCGGTCTCGTTGGGACCGAAGATGATATGGAGTCCGGGATGGCCTGAATCAAATGTCAGGGTATGATCGGTAAACGGGCCAAAGGCCTTCAGGTGGAGCTGCTGGATTTTCATGATCTTTTCCAGTGACGGATCAGTTTTCCGGCCAGGAGTTCTCTCACCTCCTGGCGAAAGGTCGCCATCTCCTCCGGCGTGTTCGGCAGCAGGGGATCGTCGCCCCCGACCAGGTCTGCGGGGAGCCTGGTTATCAGGGCGCCGATCTCAGGGACCTGCTCCGGCAGATTTCCCGGATCCAGATCAAACGCCTCCACCGCCGTCATGAGGCCTGCCAGCGGGGTCTCCCTCCCCACGGCATGGAGGGGCGTTTCCTTGCCCTGTGTCCTAAAGAGCACCTTCTCGAGCCACATGTCTCCGAGACCGGCTGCGATGCTCCGGAATGATTCCGTCACATGGGCCGATTCATCCATAAGGATTGCGTGGACCGGGGAGCTCCCTGTAAGGACCAGTCGAACGGCGAGGACCCGGCCGTCCGCGTCCCCCTGTTCTTTTTCCAGTGTCTGCCTCACCTGATGGTGCACCGCATCCATAGACCCGCACCCTGACAGGTCGACGCTGCAGACCTGCCAGCGCAGGACATCCAACTCGCGATGGACCACACCGGTCACCTGTCCGTCCTCCACGGTGACGAGAGACGCCCCTTTTGTCCCGGTTTCGCGGGCATGCCGGCCCTGGAGATTGCCCGGAAAGACGATCCAGGGGTCGGTCGACACCTCTTCGCGGCAATGGACATGCCCCAGGGCCCAGTAGTCATACCCTTTCTGCACAAGATCGTCCACAGTGCAGGGGGCGTAGGGCTCATGGCCTTGTCTGCCGGTCAAGGCCGTGTGAAGGAGGCCGATGTTAAAATAGCCCGGGATGTATTGTGGATAGCCGGCGGCCAGGTTCTCGGTCACGGCCCTGGATGCGTAGCCCTGCCCGTGAATGGCGACACCCACGTCTTCCAGCAGGACGGTTTCAGGCCTTTTGTTGGAAAGCATCCCGACATGATCCGGGAGTTGCAGGGTCCGGGTAATTTGGCTTGCGGCGTCATGGTTCCCGGAGACCATGAAGACCCGGATGTGGTGCTGCCTCAGCCGCCCCATCCTTCCGATGAAATAAAGCCCGGTATGGTAGTCCTTCCAGTCGCCGTCGTAGAGGTCTCCGGCCAGGAGGATGAACCGGACTTCTTCTTCAATGGCCAGATCGATCAGGTTGTCAAAGGCCCTGCGGCAAGCCCCCCGGATCTCCGCCACCGGGGCGTCCTCATAGCTCTCCAGACCCCGGAGGGGACTGTCTAAATGGATATCCGCCGCATGGATGAATCGAAACATG
>JAWOIH010000204.1:0-4797 GCA_046484725.1 Candidatus Desulfacyla sp.
ATTCAAGTTCAACGCTCTTTGCAAGCAAATAACGGGTATATGCGTTATAAGAAATGCCCCTCTTCCTTGCGAGCATCTTTATTTTTTTTAGAACAATATGATCGAACCGAATCGTTACAGGAGTTAAGCCCGGCCTCTGAAATCTATCGTCGGATGCCTCGAGGTCCTCCCAATAATCCGCGATGGAATGCTCTTCCCAGAACTGAGCCTCATCTTTTTCGTTTTTAAAATTAGGCACTTTCATATGTCACCGGTTGTCTCTCTTTCTATAGAGTTTTTTTGTTTTATCGTCCATATCCATCGCTGTAATTACCCTTGCAATTCCTTTCCCTTTCGGTACATACACCACGAAGAGATACCGCCCTCCAATTGTATAACCAAGCATATATCGTGTCCCTTTTCGGCCCTTTCTTACCCAAGGGTCGTCATCAAATGCGACATCTTCGACATCACCTGGCGTTCTTCTTTGCCTGCCCCGCCTGCCCAGTTAAATCATCTGTCTCCTTTATTTAACCGGGGTGAAACCATTCTTTTCTCTTGCCTGCCCCATGAAACCCTTCGTTTCTTCTGTTTCATCGGGGTTTCACCGGGGTGTCTCCATGTCTTCGTGTCCCCGTGCGGATCCTGCCTGCCTTCTGTTGACAGTCTACTTATTGACGTTTCAGAAGTCAACTCTCTAAAATTACATGTCTTATTGAAATATGGTGACATTACGCGGGAGTCTGGTCCTGGAGGTGGATCACGGCGGCAAAACCGGTTGAGGGAGGCAGGCTCCTGGCGCAAGAGAGGAGGCGGAGCGTCGGGCAGGTGCGTTCCCACGCAGAACGTGGGAACGCGGGGGGGAATCTTTTCCCTTACTGTTTGCCCATCTTTTCCATCATCTCTTTCATCATCTTTTGCACCTCCTCCTGCGAGAGCGCCTGCCCCTTGCCCCGGTCGCCGAAGGACGACATGCCCCGGCCGCCCATGGCTTCCTGGATGTTCTCGGCCTCGGAGTATCCGGCAGGGACCTCGAACAACGATCCGTCCTGGCTTTCTAATCGGATGTTTTCCAGATGAGACGAGATTTTTCCCGTTGGCGGGGGGAGTGTGCTTTCCTGTCGAATCGGATAACCCAGTTTCGACGTATGCCAGATTTTCATGTGAACAGGGGTCTGATCGTCACCGAATTTTACGTCACCCTCGAAGATATCGCACGTATACCCGTGAAGCGTTTCGGTCCCCGTTTTTTTCAAGTTGTTGTCTTTAATCCATTCGTTGAAGTTGGCGGGGTCCGCAGCAGGGTTGTTTTCAGTGATTTCGTCGATATCCATGACGACATATTTTTTGGTTGCGGGTAACAATTGATATATCTGCGGACGGTTGAATATTGAAATTATCCCCGCCATTTCTGTTCGGTTGATGTCCTCGTTTTTAAAATAGATCTTCCCCGGGTTTTTCCCGGCCATGGTTTCAATAACCATGTCAGCGGAAAACTCGGCGGAAATGGCTCCGGTCGCCATGAGTAAACTCAGGGTCATGGCCGAAATCAGTAATCGAATCATTTTCTCTTTCTCCTTAGGGTTGACATTTCGGTTGTTGAAAGGCATCGGGCCTATTTCGCCGGCTGCCTAATCCTGCCGCGTCTTTGGCCGCATGCATCGGCTTGGCTCGCTTACACGAATATCCTCGTCCCGAGCCTGTTTATAATTTGATATCACAAATGAGTATGGGAATCCATATATTTCTCTGACCTCCGATCCCTGGTGGCGCATGGCTGATAGCTGATATAAACACTTTGGGGTTCCGATTCTCCAACCAGTTGTTTTTGGACCGTTATTCAATCGCTAATCACAAATCAACCATCGACAATCCTATAGTTGGTGGGAGGGCGGTTTTTACGAACTCTGACCTCTGTTCCTTGAGGGGTCTTCCACATTCCCACATATTGTTCCGTTTGTAGAGAGGCTTACCATATGTTGATATATTATGCAAAATTAGACGATAATTATACCAAAGCTACATTAAATAATTGACAAATAGCAATATTTATGTTCTACTTGATGCGGCCATCGACGCCGCCATTGGGTTGGCGGCGCAGCAGTTTGTCCGGCGCCTCTGAAGTAAGATGAGGGCATTTTTTATCCGGTTAGGCTCTCGGATTTCATTGCCAAGAGGGGGAGAAAATAAATTGAATCATAGTGCGTTAAGGAAGATCAGAGAGGGACTGCTGATCAGCAAGGCGGAGTTGGCAAGAAAGGCGGGCGTTTCACCGATAACCATTGATCGGGTCGAGAGGGGAATGGATTGTCGGATGGAGACCAAACGAAAAATCATCCTTGGTCTTGGACTCGACCTATCCGACAGAGAAAAGGTCTTTCCTCGAAATTGATGTTGCCATCATTTTCCTGTATTATGCACCAGGCGGCACCACGATGATGACACTGTTTTCGGAACAAACATATGCCCATTAGCAAAAAGAATCCCTTGGTCGGACTGGACATCGGCTCCCATTCCATCAAGCTGGTGGAAATCAGCCATTCGAAGCGTGGCAGGATCCTCCAGAATTTTGGGATCATCCATACCCCCGCGGGCGCCGTGGTGGAAGGCTCCATAAAGGATCAGGAAGCTCTGGTGTCGGCCATAAAGGCCCTTTATAGAAATTTGAAGGTCAAAAACAGCAATGTGGCCGTCTCGTTGTCCGGGTATTCGGTGATCGCAAAAAAGATCACACTGGACAAGATGGAGGAATCGAGGATCGAAGCGGCCATTCAGGAGGAAGCCGAGAAGTATATCCCCTACGACATCAACGAGGTGAATCTGGATTTTACCGTCCTTGATCCCGGGAGCGAGCCCGAGGCGAAAGGGGATGAGGAAAGGCCGTCCAAAGGTCCGAAACAGATGGATGTGCTGTTGGTGGCCGCCAAAAAGGAAATTATTAACGAATATGTGGAGCTGACTCGAGCGGCCAACCTCAACCCGGGCGTACTGGATGTCGATATCTTTGCCCTCCAGAATGCCGCTGAAATCAGCCTGCTAAACCCAGAGAAGTGCTACGCCATCATCAATCTGGGCGCCGCTGAACTGGAAATAAACGTTGTCAGCGGGGGCATATCCGCCTTTTCACGAGATTCCTCCTATGGCGGGGCCCAGGTCACGGAGGCGATCAAGGCGGAATTCAGCATTGACCTGCCTGAGGCCGAAAAGATGAAATTGGGCGGAGCGGCGTTGGACGGCCGAAAAGAGGAAGGCCTCGCCAAGGTTGTCAATCGTGAGGTTTCGGCATGGGTCAAGGAGATTAAGCGGGCACTCGATTTTGTGTCCGGCACGCGCGCCGGCGAGCCCATTGAAAGAATTATCGTCAGTGGAGGGTCGTGCAACATGCCGGGCCTTCAGAAATATTTGGAGCTGGAGGCCGGGATTCCCGTGGAACCGCTGAACCCTTTCAGGAATCTGGTCATCGACTATAGACGCTTCGACGTGGACTATCTGGATTCCATTGCCTTGCAGGCCGGTGTGGCAGTCGGTCTTTCTCTGAGAAGCATAGACGACAAATGATACGAATCAATCTTTTGCCCTTCAGGGCGGCCAGAAAGAAAGAGAACATACGGCGAGAGGTCAGCATCTACTTCCTGACGCTGGTGTTTCTCATCCTGGTAATGGCATACCTTCAGATCAGTTCAAACAGCCGGTTGGACGTATTGAAGGCCGAGGAGCAGAATGCCCGGAAAGAGTTGGCCATATATGAAAAGAACAACCGGATGGCCGCCCAGATAAAGGCAAAGATAAAGGAAATCCAGGACAGATTAACTGTGATTCGGGACCTTGAGCAAAAAAAGGGCGGGCCGCTCAAGATTCTCACCGAGATCGCCCTTGCGGTTCCCGAGGACAGGTTGTGGCTTCAATCCCTTGTTGAAACCAACGGCGTGCTGACGATTAACGGCACGGCCATGGACAACGACACCGTGGCCCTCTTCATGACAAATCTCGAAAAGGCGAAATCCATCACATCCGTCGATCTCAAGAGCACGCAACTGCAGGATTTTCCCAAGTATAACCTGAAGGCCTCCGGTTTTGTGCTCACGTGCCAAACAGCATTGCAACAAGCGCCGTCCGGATCGGAACAGAAGACGACGCCCGCTAAAGGGAAGCGTTAGATGGTTCTCAAGGATATTGACTGGCGGTCCGCCGCGGATTCTTTTTTTGAAAGGGCCCAGAAGATCAAAAAGGTCCAAAGGCTCCTGATCATCTCCGGCCTTGTACTCCTGTTGGGAGGCGGATTTGCGTGGTTTGTCTATATGCCCAGGATGCAGGAGATTGACCGCACCGAAAAGGAGATCGCTGATCTCAAACAAAAAATCCATATGGGCAAGATATGGGGGAAAAGGCTGGAGAGTCTTCGGAATGAAATGGCCCAGGTGGAAAAGGAATTCCAGAAGGCCCTTATAATTCTGCCGAATGAGAGAGAGATCCCGAGCCTGTTGGCCAACATCAGTCAATTGGGCGTTGATTCCAAATTGCAGTTCAGGCTTTTCAGCCCGGGGCAGGAAGAGATAAAGAATTTCTATGTGGAAATACCTGTTTCCATGGAGGTGGGCGGCAGGTTCAGGGAGGTGATCCTGTTTCTCGACAAGGTCAGCCGCATGGAGCGCATTGTAAACATTGTCAACATTGCATTAAAGCCGAATGAACCCCTCTCCACGGATCTGATCACCGCGTGCAAGGCCGTCACCTACCGGTTCAAGAGCAAGGAAGACGAAGAGAAAGAGAAGGCAGCCCAGCAGCAGAAGAAGAAATAAGATATGACTCACATTGCGG
>JAWOIH010000504.1:0-6368 GCA_046484725.1 Candidatus Desulfacyla sp.
ACTAATTCGTCTTTCACAGGGGGAAGGAATCCATGTTCTTCTTCATCGGAGGAATACAGCCAAGGACCGTGACCTTGGATGACACGCCCAGGATGTGCCAGGCATGCGGACTGTATCAGGCACGCCTCAAAAGGGTGGATCACTGTATTTCCCTGTTTTTTATCCCCCTGTTTCGGGTCAAAAAGGGGACCCCTTTCCTGCGATGCGGGAGCTGTGGCAGCATCACCGGCGAAACCGGAGATGCCTTGGGACAGGACCCCGGAGGCCACGGCCGCACCTGCCCCTCCTGCGGCCGCTCCACGGAACCGGGCTTTCGTTTCTGCCCATTCTGCGGGAAACGATTGTGAACCGTAATTTCCGGTGAGCCTTTTGAACAAGAACAGCCCCGCTCCTTTCGATACCCTTTTGAACAGGCCTTTCCTGTTTATCAATCTCTCCCTCTTTCTGATGTTCGCGAACATCGGGCTGCTCTATCTGTATCCACTGGCCCTAAAGGCGATGGGGGGCGATCATCACACCATCGGATGGGTGATGGGCGCCTTTTCCATCTCTGCCGTCCTGTCCAGACCGTTCATGGGCAAACTGGCGGTTCGAAAGGGGGAGGCGTGGGTAATCTCCGCCGGCATGGGCCTGAGCCTGGTTTCATCCCTGAGTTATCATTTCATCACCGTATTCGGTCCCTGGATGTTGTTGATACGGGTGGTTCACGGCCTCGGTTTTTCGGCCGTTATTGCAGGCAGTTTCTCCATGGTGGCAAAAGGGGCCTCCCCCCTCCGGCGGGGTGCAACCTTCAGCATGATCGGGGTGTCGCTGATGGCCGCTATTGCACTCGCCCCGTCCGCCGGGGAGGCGTTAATCGGACGATACGGTTTCGGCGGGCTCTACATGGCGGCCGCAGGTGCGGTCATCTTGGGATGGCTTTCCGTGATGCTCGGCATTGGATTGGCCCGTACATCCTTCGACACGGATAAAGGTGGGGCCGTCGGATATCTGCCGCTCTTGAGGGACCGACCCTTCTTCTTTCTGCTCTGCTCCACCTTTATTTTCGCCCACTCTCAGGCCACGCTGACCAATTTCCTGGCCTTGATCGCCGCCAGACATGACGCCACAGCCGGTCCCTTCTTCTTTTTCTCATACCTTGCGGCCATCATTGTCCTCCTCACATTGGGGAGGCTCGTGGACCGGTACGGCAACTTGTCTCTGACGTATCTCTCGTATCCCTTTCTGTCTCTGAGCATCCTGCTGGTCCCGGGTACGATACAGTCTCCCCTTTTCCTCATCACGGCCATGATGTTTGGAAGCGGCATCGGTCTTCTTTTTGCCACGCACAACGCCCTGGCCGCCTCCCACGGGTCATTCAGGGAAAAACCGGCCGTCATGTCCCTCTTCACCGGGATCTATGATTCCGGTTTCATCACCGGGGCTGTGGTTTCGGGGTGGGTCGCCCATCAGGTGGGTCTGGACATGCTCTTTATCTCTTCAGGATTCTTCACATTTTTAGGCCTGTTGATCGCCATGTTTTCGCCCATGAAAGATGTTTAGGCCGCCTTTCCGTCTCTCCTGAGAAATCCTGCGGCATGGAGTGCAGTCCTGAAACCATGGACGGGCGTCCCGGACCAGGTCAAATCTACGATTGATGTTTCTCGTGACTTCGCGTATGCTTGCATCATGTCGCTCCCCTTGAGAATTGACTGCCCGGAGGCCTGACGTCATCCGATGAACCGGTCCCGGAAAGGGGAGATCCTGTTTCGCGCAGCCTTTACGCCGTTAACCCTTGCGTCTTGCACCCATGTATACTGCCTTTTTTGGTTTTAAGGAAAATCCATTCAATCTGACGCCGGACCCGAGATATCTCTATCTGAGCCGGTATCACAGAGAGGCCCTCGATCATCTCCTCTACGGAATCAATGAGCGGAGGGGGTTTATCGCTATTACGGGAGGCATCGGCACCGGAAAGACCACGCTCTGCCGGGCCCTCCTGGACCATCTGGATCCGAATACAAAGAGCGCCCTGATTTTCAGTTCTTTTATCTCCGATATGGAGGTCCTGGAGACCATCAACCAGGAGTTCGGCATTCCGATGGGGCCGGAGGCAAAGAGCAAGAAGGATTATATCGATGCCCTCAACCGGTTTCTCTTAGACACCTTCAGGAAGGGCGGCAATGCGCTCCTCCTGATCGATGAGGCGCAGAATCTTTCCCATACGGTCCTGGAACAGATACGAATGCTTTCCAATCTGGAAACAGAAAAGGACAAGCTGATCCAGGTGGTGCTGGTGGGTCAATCGGAGTTAAAAGGGATCCTGTCTGCGCCATCCTTACGGCAGTTGAATGAGCGGATTACCGTCCGTTACGACCTCAAGCCCGTGGACCCGGCCGACCTGAGAGCCTATGTCGTCCATCGCCTGTCAGTGGCCGGGGGGGGCGGAAACCCGAACTTTACCAAAGGGGCCTTCACAGCGATCTATACCTACAGCCGCGGGAATCCCAGAAGGATCAATGCCGTCTGCGACCGGGCCCTCCTGATCGCATACGCCAACGAAAAACAGACCATTACCCGCCGGATGATCAAGGAGGCCATCAAAGACCTGTCCGGGAGTGCGGGGACCGGACGGATGCCGGAACCACGTCCGAAACAAGGCGCAGGACCCCTGACCATCGCCCTGCTCCTGTTGCTGGTGTTCACCGCGGCCCTTGCCGGCTGGAGCCTCAGGCCGAATGCCGTTTCCCCTCCCGAGACCGTGAAGCCCCCCCTATTGACCGGACCCACGGAAAAGAAAATGGAAGACCTGTTCCTGGATGAACGCTCAAGTTTTGCAGGCCTGTTCGATCTGTTTCGTGCCGGCGGTCTCCGGCCGGGAGTGGCCTATGGCTCGGACGGAAAGGCGGGTCCCGATTCAGGGGATCTCAATCTGGGGCTGATCTCTTTGGGTGTGGCGCCTGAATATTTTGCCCTCTTGAAGAAGCCCTTTCGTGTGACCGTGGCCGGGCCCCTTCCCCCCACGTCGCCGCCACCCCGTTATCTCGTGATCAGCAGGACAAGCGACGGGGGCGCTGTTGCCCTGGACCGCCAGGGGAACACCCGAACGGTCGCCAGAGATTTTGTCCTGAAGCACTGGGGCGGAAAGGTTTCATTCCTCTACCCCTATGAAGAGAGAGACCGGCATTTGAACAAAGGGATAACCTCCCCCGAGGTCCTGAAGATCCAGCGTCTCCTGAACCGGATTGGATACCCGGTTGAGCAGGACGGGGTGTTCGATGACCAGACCTTCAGGGAAGTCGTCAGATTCCAGAAGGACTTCGGTCTGAATGCGGACGGGATCGTCGGCCCCAGGACCATGGCGCTTCTTTTTCAGATGACGGAATGAACGGAATTCAGAGATTGAGGAATTGAGGAATTCCTGAATTCCTCAATTCTTGGTGCCGTTATGAGCTACATCCATCAAGCCTTGAAAAAGGCCCAGACAGAAAGGGACGACCGTTACGGAAAATATGAGGGAATCCTCCACTCGTCCCGTTCGAAAAAGTCAGGGTCCGTCAGAAGATGGACCTTGATTGGCGTGGCGGTGCTCGGTATCCTTTTTCTTGCTTTTATCTCCTATTCATGGTTGGATCTAAGCGGCCCCGAGGCCACGACAAAGGACCCGCCGAAACCGAAACATGCCGCTCCGGCCCCGGACCCTGTCCCGGATAAGACCGCAGATGCCGACGCGCTCTACCAGGTCGGAAAGACGCACCACAGGGGTGGACGGTTGGGCGAGGCGAAACTCTTTTATGGGAAGGCACTCAAGGCCGACCCCGGCTGCGTGGCGGCGTTGAACAACCTCGGTGTGATCCTGATGACCGAAAAAGACTATCCGGAGGCCCGAAGCAGATTTGAAAAGGCCATCCGTCTGAAGCCCGAATACGTGGACCCTTGCTACAATCTCGCATGTCTCTTCGCCCTTACGGACCAGCCCGAAGAAGGGATCAGATACCTGAAACGAGCGGTCGCCCTGGACCCGAAGGTCAAGGCATGGGCGTTGGAAGATGCGGACCTGGAAAAACTGCGCAATGAGCCGGGGTTTGCGGGGATTGTGGATTAGATCGAGGGTGAGAAGGTGAGAGGGTGAGAGGGTAAGAAGGTGAGCCCTCAACCCGCAACGAGCAACCCGCAACCCGCAACGATGGAAATAGAGGAAGGGTCATTGCTCCGGAACACGATACTCGACCATGAAAGCAACCTATCTTAAATATATTCTGTGGGCGTCAGTTTGGCTCGTTACGGCTGCAGGGCCCGCCGGGGGCGCCCGGATCGCAGGGGAAGAGGGGGTATCGCCTGCGGCTTCTCCTGCCAGACCTCCGGCCACGGAGGAAGCGGGCCCAACATCACCCCTGAGACCCTCTTCGTCTGGACCGACCCCTGCGAGTTCTCAGCCCCCGCAGGCCCGCTCGCCGGAGGGCGTCCCATCCAGCCCGGCCCCCGCAACGCAGGCGGCAACCATTGCTGAACCTGCTTCAGAGCCTGGCAACAAAGCAGCCCCCGATGACCCTTATGTCACCATCGATTTTGACAATGTGGACCTGCCGGTCTTCATCAAATTCATCAGCGAGCTGACCGGAAAGAACTTTGTGATCGATAATGCGGTAAAGGGAAAGGTCACCATCGTCTCTCCCACCAAGATATCGGCCGATGAGGCGTACCGGGTGTTTGAATCGGTGCTGGAGGTGCACGGCTTTGCCACGGTGCCTGCGGGAAGCGTTATCAAAATTGTCCCGGCCGTGAGCGCCAAATCCATGAGTGTGGAGACACGTCTGCGGGCGGAGGCCATAAGTTCGGAAGACAAGGTGATCACCCAATTGATCCCCCTCAGGTATGCGGACCCGGAAGAGCTGAAAAAGCTCTTTACCCCCCTGATATCCAAGAATAGCGTGATCGTCTCCTATCCGGCCACGCGAACCCTGATCGTGACCGATGTCCTCTCCAATATCGAACGACTCCTCCGTATTACAAGGGCCATTGATGTGGAGGGAGTGGGTGAGGAAATATCGGTGATACCCCTCCGTCACGCCATGGCGGCCACCCTGGCCAAATCCGTGGAAACGGTTTTCCAGAAAGACGCGCGGAGGCCGAAACCGGCCCAGCAGGTGGAAGCCGAGGTGCGGATCGTCCCGGACGAAAGGACCAACGTGCTCATCGTGCTGGCATCCGAAGACGATACGCTCAAGATCAGGCAGCTGGTGGAGTTGCTGGACAGGGAAACGCCCAGGGGAGAAGGGAGCATCCGCGTCTATTATCTGGAGCATGCCAATGCCGAGGAATTGACCAAGGTGCTGACCACCCTCCCCTCAAAACAGACCGCCGAGACGGAAAAAGGGAAGGCCCCGGTTATTTCCAAGGAGGCCCGGATCGTTGCCGATAAGGCCACCAACTCCCTGGTCATCATGGCCGATAAGGATGACTATCTTGTGCTGGAAGAGGTGATTCGGAAACTGGATATCCCCAGGTCGATGGTCTATATCGAAGCCCTTATCATGGAGGTGAACGTTGAGAAGGACTTCAGCATGGGCGTGGAATGGGAGGGGATCAAGACATTTTCATACGACGGAAAAAATGCCGGGGTGTTCGCAGGATCCAGCAACGATGGGTTCCAAACTACCGCCAGTGCGCTCAAGGGCACCCTCACCAAAGGGTTCTCATTGGGTGTGATCGGTGAAGCCATTGAAATCGCAGGGATCAAATTTCCGAACCTGGCCGCAGTGGCGCATGCCTACCAGCAGGATATGGACGTGAATATCCTCTCCACGCCCCAGTTGCTCACCACCGACAATGAAGAGGCCCAGATCATGGTGGGAAAAAACATGCCGTATATCACCAGCAAAAACGTTACAACGGCATTACAGGACTACACCAACTATGAATACAAGGACGTGGGGGTGACCATGAAGGTGACGCCTCAGATCAGCCAGGAGCGCTTTGTCCGCCTCAAGATCCATCAGGAGGTATCCAGACTGGCCGGAACCTCTGAAACCGACAGGCCTACGACCTACAAACGCCTGGCCGAGACCACGGTTGTGGTAAAGGACGCCCATACCGTGGTCATCGGGGGCCTGATCGGCGACGAAACGACCCATATCGATTATGAGGTGCCCTGCCTCGGGGGTATGCCCCTGATCGGCTGGCTGTTCAAATCCACTTCCAAGAGAATCGACAAGACCAACCTCTTTGTTTTTCTGACGCCCCGCATCATCCAGAACCCGGACGAGGCAAAAAAGGTCTATCAGGACAAAAAGGACCAGATCGAGACCATCAAGGAAGGGGTTATCAAGTTGTATAAGAGACCCGACCCCAGGCCTGCTCCGGCGAGGGCGGGGGGCAAGGAATGATGG
>JAWOIH010000243.1:0-5929 GCA_046484725.1 Candidatus Desulfacyla sp.
GCCGGGGGATTCAGGGTCAATCCGAGGAAAGCCTATTCTTTTACGGAAGGCGCGTTTTCAAACGGGCGGGAAGGGCGCTTCCGGTTCGCCCTTGAGACAACCGGCCTTCCGGTGCAGGTGAAACGGGGATGCAACCAGGCATGCAGCTACTGCGTCGAGCCGATCATCGAGACCGGAAACATCCTTTTCAGGGAGATGGATCGGGTCATCGAGGAACTGAAGGCCCTGTCGCAGGCAAATGACGGCATCCGACAACTTTTCTTTGTGGACACCGAGTTCAATCTCCCGGATCTCACCTACTGCACCCGATTGATCGAGCGGATTATCGAAGAAGGACTCCATGAGCGGTTCGGTTTTACCTCGCAGTTCTTGCCCAGGCCGTTTGATTCCGATTTTGCAGGGCTTCTGGTCGAAGCGGGTTTCTCCATCATTCTGACCTGCGACAGCTTTTCGAACAGGGTGCTGGAGCGGAATCACACCTCCTACCGGCAGAAGGACATCCAGAACACGCTGGATATTTGTGAACAAAAAGGCCTCCCTTGCACCCTGTCCATGATCTTCGGCCTTCCGGGCGAAACCTATGAGACGATTGATCATTCGATTGAGCAGATGAGGATATACGGGCCGGGTCCCCTGAGACGGTATGAATATACGGTGGGCGGAAGGATTTATCAGGGCACCAGGCTGTGCCGCATGATAGAGAAAGGAGAGGGGACGGAACATCTCTACGGGACGCGATCCAAAGGATATCTTGCCCCCTGTTACTTCTGCGCCCCTGAAAGCCCGTCTAATCTGAAAAAATATATAGAGAAAGGCCTTGGTTACGCCATTGCCTACGACAACCGGTATGAGCCGGCGGCCGGCCAATCTCTCGCAATGGCCTATATGGCGGACCAGGAACGATGGGACAAGGTCGTTTCCACATTCCTGGACAGCAGCATTCCCGCCTGCCTGCGGATATATGATTACCTTTTTCGAAAACTGACC
The DNA here is from genome assembly GCA_046484725.1 of Candidatus Desulfacyla sp. Taxonomy (GTDB): domain Bacteria; phylum Desulfobacterota; class DSM-4660; order Desulfatiglandales; family Desulfatiglandaceae; genus AUK324. Next base: position 988 of record JAWOIH010000243.1, read on the forward strand.
GCGGCAGGCAGAATCCATGAGGCAAGGATCGTATCCGAAAACCTGCTGGCCGTCTTAGAGGCAGACTCAGGCGGCGACTACAGGGAACAGATGGCGCTCATCCAGTTTTATTTGAATTGTCTCAGGCAGTGAGTCCCTTTCTATTTGAATCCGTTCTCCTGTGCCAACAGGTCTAAATGAATCGTGGCCAGATTTTCCAGCTCGAGGGGGGCCGCCGCTTCAAAGACTTTCTTGTCTATGGTCTTGATATATCTGAGGCATTCCCGGCAAAAATAGACCCGGAATCCCTCTTCCTCTTCGGCCTCGAAATATCCCAGCTTTTCCTGTTCCCGGGTATCGCAGAAAGGGCATTGTATCCGTGAATAGGGCCATTCCTCGCCGCAGAGTTCACAGTGAAGATATCGCTTGCCGGTTTTTTCAAAAAAGGCCATGTCCGGTTGAGACCCGCACAGGGGGCAATAGCCCTTATCCCAGCCGGTTTTGTCGATATCTCCGCTTGCTGTTTCTCGAAGTCGCTCGATCGACGGCCGCAAGGCGGTCTTTCCGAGAAAAGCCAGAACATTGGGATCCAGATTCACCCCGGTTGCCATTTCGGCCAAGGTCTTTTCATCCTGCTTCAGGATCGCCATGAAGAGTCTCCCCGGCCATCCGTCTCCGGACTCGACTTGTTTAAGCGCCTCTTTCAGACCCTTCGAGTCATCTCTATCCGCAGTGCTCAGGTGCGCCAGGAATGCCTTCAGCAGCTCGGCGGCGGCATCAAGGTCGATGGGCAGATTCTCTCTTGAAAACAGGGGAAACCCCTCCTGCTTCTGGATGTCTCTGATCTCCTTTTCAACCTGAACCGGCTTGATCTCGGGCGCTGCCTGGGCCATGAGAACGGCGAGTTCCCGGAAGGCGGACAGGGCGGTTTTGGAGGCAGGTCTCTGCAAAATCAACCGGTCGATATCTGGTACAAGGTCCTGGGTCATACGTCATCCCCCTTCTTGTGCGGATTCAAAGGTTAACAGGTGCAGGGGTCCACAATTCAGTCCTGATCAAGGCGGGATTTTCGGCCGTCATCTTTTGTTGCATCCATTCGCCTTCACAGTGCACCTCTACTCCCTGAACGCTTACGCATGTGACATGTTCAGTGCCTGAAGCTTCCCCATGGTGTATATCATGGAAGATGTGCAATAGCAAGGGCTGGCCCCAAGAATTAAAAGTCGGCGTTGCGAGGACGGGCGGTGGTTCATCTGCTCGGGCGGTATATCAAAGCTTTTTCCCGAATTCCTGACAAAGGAGATGCGGACCAGGGAACAGCTGTCCGCCCCCCATAAAATACGGAATCACTGTATTTCTCGAGACGAGGCTCAGCACGGCCTGCTGAGAAAGGCTCGCCACAACGGAAGATCGACACCCTTGAGAGGAAGGACCTCCTTCCCGCTTGACACATCGAACGTACATCCCCTATGGTCAGAGTCCAGAAAGGGAAGTCATCCCTTCAGCCGTCTTTCAGAGCTTCGAATGGTCCGGTGGTCGGTAACATCGTTCGGGCGAAACAAGTTCCCCCCAGAAATATGGTTGCGCCGTAAGGAGGCGCCGAGGAGTCATCATGACACTACAGGAGAATTCAGACGGGCACGAGACCAACCAGAATACTGAAGGTCCGGTCCCTGTAAATGAAATGACAATTACCGTGCTTGACGATATGTCCACCAGGGTGACTGGTATTCCAGAGGATTATCAGACCGCAATGAATATGCTCAGCACGGCAGCCAACCGGGTCATTGATTATTTTGGTAAGGATCCTATGGAGGCAGCAGCAAAAACCGATGCATCAGGATCGAATTCCGAGGAACACCCCGGTAATGTGCAATCCAAGAAGGTTCTCGAAGCGAATAGCGCGGGGTCTGTTCCGGGGCCAGGGAACATGGAATCCGGTTCGGAACCGAAGGTATGCCTGTCTTGTCAAACTCCGTTAAGAGAATCGCTTATAAATGATGATTATATGATATGCCCTTGCTGCGAAATCCTTTTTCGCAAGGAAATCAAAAGTATCAATCCTACAGACCCGTCTCTCGGGGAAAATTACCGCGGGCGTGCAATAGACATCCTGAATGCGGACAAGAGGCACTATGAGGCATTTTATAGCAATCCGCTCATTGTCGAGAAATTCAGGATTCCACTGTTGCATAAAGAGTATATCCTGGCGATCGGGGGGGGGCATCCCAAACTGGAGTCCTATCTAAAACCAAAAAAAATAGAGGTCTGCGACTTCTTCCCTGAGGCGTACATCGAACTGCTGGATTACTTTAAAGAACTCTATGCCTTCGACGGCCGGCTTGAATACCGTCGGATCAAAGTGGATGGGTCCTATTCGTACCCGGACCTGTCCTCCCCCGAAGACAGCCTGATTACCTTTGTGCATTTCCTGGAGCATATGAACTACGATGTGATCATTAAGTTGCTGGAGGACCTACCCGCAAACACAGATGTGGCTATTTATGGACCCAATGCCGAAATAAAGCCTATGACCAAGAGGTGGTTTCATTTCTCACAACAACACCTGACATTGATTCCTCTAAAAAGGTTCCGGCAGATTATTCTGGATATGGGATATATTATTAAATATGATACCCCGTTTGCACTGGATATGCTGATTCTCTTTAATACCGGGAACAACGACTGAACGCGCCGCCCTTTTTCGCCCTTTGGTTGCATGACCAAAATGACAAAATTCCCTTGAAGATTCCGCCTAAAGAGTATTCCCTCATCCGTAATACTTTTCAGCAGATTTTCTACCTCTGCGGCTCCCGCAGGACGCGCTTCAAGTGGTTTTCCACAACAGAGATGACCGCTTCCGCCTTCAGTTCATCCAGACAGCGGCTCTTTTCGGTCCCCTGACACCCCTTCTGGCGGCAGGGCTGACACGACATCCCCTTGGTGACCACACAATGCCGATCCCCCCTGGGGGCCCAGCTAACCGGCGACGAAGGACCGAATATGCCTACGGTTGGAACGCCGACGGCGCCGGCGATATGAAGGGCGGCCGTATCCACGCCGACGAACAGATTGCATGCCCTCAGTATGGCAGGGAGTTCTCCAATGGAGGTCTTTCCTGCAAGGTTGAAGGCCCGGCCGCCGAACCCATTTGTCAGTTCTCCGGCGCGGACCCGTTCAGATGAAGATCCTGTAACGATAATGGAGAATCCCCGTCTTGCAATGAGATGACGCATCAGCGAAACCCATTCGCTGGGCTGCCATTCCTTGTACTGCCACAGGGAAAAGGGATGGATGGCTGCAATCGGCCGCTGGTCCATTATGCCGGCCTCCCTGAGAATGGCCTGGGCCCTCTTTCTCCGCAGTTCCGAAATGGTGAGGGTGGGAAGGGCATGCTCCATATGCAAACCGAATGGGGCGAGGATGTTGAGATGGTGTTCCGGAGCATATTGAACGGCTTCGTTTTCAGGCCTCACGAGGTGGGTAAAGAGACGGTTGCGCCACGATGGGCCCCCATCTGCAAACCGGCCGATTCGGTACGGGGCCCTCGAAAGGAAGGCCACAATGGCGCCCCGGGGCCCGGTTCTGAGGTCGATGGCCAGAGAAAAACGGGGTTGTCGAAGGGCGTTCAGGAACTGGCCGTGATAGACGAGTCCATGGCGAAGCGTGCGTTTTTTCTTGTCAACGGAGATGACGCCGTCTGTCCATGGGCAGTCTTCAGCCAGTTCCCGGGCATGTTCTCTGACGCACGCAATCAGCTCATTGTCAGGAAACTGTCGGCGCAGCGAGAGGATGGCGGGCATGGTAAGGACCGCGTCCCCGATATCGCCTAACTGGATGAGCAGGATCCCGCCCTTTTGTTTCGGCAGCCATGTGCTCCCCTTCATCAGCATGGGCGTGCGCCTCAGGGACATCCTTTCAGATGCCATGCAATCAGTTGAGTGTAAACCATGAGCCTTCTTTTCAGATTCCGTTCGAGGCCAAGGGTCAGTCCGATGCCGAAAATCGAGAGGAGCGTATTTACAAGGAGACGGGAAAAAATGACTGCGCAGACGAGCGGATACGGCCCCAGACGCCACTTTTTAAAGAAGGCATATCTGGAGCGATAAAACATAATTCGGGCGTCTGCCCTCCCCTCCACGCTTTTTCCCTGGGCATGATAGATCCTTGCCCAGGGAACAAAGCAATTTTTCCATCCGGCCTGCTTCATCCGGTATGCCCAGTCGGTTTCCTCCATAAAAAAGAAGTAGCGTTCGTCCAGGGGTCCCACTTGATCAATAGCCTCTTTCCGAACCATCATACAGGCGCCGATGCAGGAATCGACTTCGATCGGCCCTGTGTATTCCCGCCGCTTGCTTGGGAACCTTCGCGGAAAAAGGAGTCGAAGGAGGGTTTCATTGGACACCAGGGACAGCAAGGATGGGAAATTGGCGATGGAATTCTGCCTGGATCCATCGCGGTTCAACAATTGGCCGCAGGCAATCCCCACCATCGGATTGGCCTCCATGAACCCGTAGAGCCGGTTGACCGCGCCGTCCGCCAGGGTTGCGTCGGTGTTGAGGAGCACGGCATAGCGCCCCCCCATGCGTGCAAGGGCCAGATTGACGGCGGCTGCAAAGCCCAGGTTTGCCGAATTCTCAATGACATGAATGCCCGGGAATCTCTCTTTGGCCGCACTGACGCTCCCATCGGAGGATCCGTTGTCCACCAGCCAGATCTCGAAGGCGGGCCCCCTGACGGTCCGGTAAACAGAGCCGAGACATGCCATCAGGAGATCTCTGGTATTCCAGTTGACAATAATAAATGAGATGGCGATCATTGTTTTTAGGATTTGTGATTGCCGGTTTAGGCACTATGTTTGTAAATTCTCTGCAACTTGCGGAGAAGTTGGTGTTCCTTATTGGTTAATAGCCTGAAGAAAATAAAGAATCTTTGTGCCTTTGTATGAGTCCCGCTTTGGCGG
>JAWOIH010000442.1:0-17427 GCA_046484725.1 Candidatus Desulfacyla sp.
CACAGATTTACGGTGCTTCGATCATCACCGATCAATCCACAATCATCCATCCCCTCAGCCTATGGTAGCCACCAGAATGGCTTCAGCGGCCACCTCCCCTTCCACAGAGGCCTTCCCTGCCATCTTCCAGATCCTGGACCCCGTCCGCAGGGGAAGCAGCTCGAACCTGATTTGGTCGCCGGGGACGACCGGCCTCCGGAATTTTACCCCATCCATGGACACAAAAAGAATTGAACCGCTTGCCTTCCGCTCGAGGGCACCGGGTACGGACAACCGTGCCAGGATGCCTCCCACCTGTGCCATCGCCTCAATGATGAGAACCCCGGGCATGATCGGATTTTCCGGAAAATGACCCTGGAAAAAGGGCTCATTGGCGGTGACATTCTTGATCCCGACCACCCGCTTGTTCAACTCCAGTTCAATAATCCGGTCGACTAACAGAAACGGATACCGGTGGGGAAGGATCTTGATAATATCTTCATAGGTCAAGGGAAGATGCATGGGCAAACTTATTCCTCCTTCCTGGCCTCCTCGGCTCCTTTGCCTGAAAAAGGAGCCCCTGAAGGGCGAGGGGGACGCGGTTCAACCTCCTCGAACCGCTTTTCCAGTCTTCGCAAACGCTGATGGAATTCGGGCAACCGCGGCATCAGTGCAGAAGCCCTGAGAAACGTACGATGAGGAATCGCCGGGGTGCCTGAAACGACCTCACCCTGATGAATGGACTTTACGATGCCGGACTGGGAGGCGATCATGGCCCTGTCTCCCACCTCGATATGATCAATAATGCCGACCTGGCCCCCGATAACGACCTCGCGTCCGATTTGACAGCTCCCGGAGATCCCTGCCTGAGCCACGATAATGGTGTCCTCTCCAATAACGACGTTGTGGGCGATATGCACCAGATTGTCGGTTTTTGCCCCTCTCTTGATCCAGGTCTTTCCAAGCGCGGCGCGATCAATGCAGTTATTGGCCCCGATTTCCACGCAGTCGTCGATTTGGACGATCCCGGTCTGGGGGATCTTTACTGACACGGCGCCGTCCCGGACAAAACCGAAACCATCCCCGCCGATGACACTGCCCGGATGGATGATGACGTCATTTCCGAGGATACACCCCTTCAGGATGGTGACATTGGGATATACGAGGCACCTTTTGCCGATCTTTACACCCTCGCCGACAAATACCCCGGGATAGAGCGTGGTGCCGTCCCCGACCTCCGCCCCCTGACCCACATACACCATGGGATAGACCGACACGTCCTTTCCAATGCGGCTTTCCTCATGAATGACGGCTCCTTGACTGATCCCTAAATGTCTCGATACTGGAGGGGCGAGGAGCGCGGCCACCCTGGCGTATGCCAGTTCCACATGGGGAACGATGACCTGTGGGCCGTCAAACAAACCGGTCTCCTGGGAGATCAGCAGGGCCCCCGCGCGGGTCTTGCGCAGGCCTTCCTGGTATCGGCGGTCGGAAAAAAAGGAGATCTCCGATGGGCCGGCATCATTCAGGGAGTTGATTCCCGTAATGACAAGGTCCCTATTCCCGACGACCTCCCCGCCCACAGACTTGGCGACCTCATCGAGTGTTTTGCTCAAGACCTGTTCTCTCCCATCAATTTGCGGCATCGTATGCCTTGGTTACCCGGTCTGTGATATCCAGGGCATTGTTGTAATATACCAGACCCACTGTTCCTTCTTCCAGTATGAGGCTGTATCCCTCTGTTTGGGCGATTTTTTCTACGATTTTCTCTATCTCTTTCCCCACCTTTCTCGTCGCCTCATACTCGGCATTTTTCATCTCTTGTGTGACTTCTTCATACATATACTTGTAGTGACGCGTCCTTTTCCCCAATTCCATCTCTTTACCCTCTTTGGCGTCCAGGCTCAACATCATGCTCTGTTTCTGCAGTTCCTCTTCGATTTTGGATATCTGGGCCCTCTCCGCATCCAGCTTTTTCTGTAGGGTGTTGAATTTTTCTTTCAGTTCCTCTCGGATCTTCTGAAATTTGGCGGAATTCTGCTGAAGCCGCTTCATATTAAGCACCCCGACCTTGACGGTTTCGGCCCGGACAGACTCCTGTTGAAAACAAAAAAGCACAGAAAAACAAATAAATAAAAGACCAATCCTTTTCATTTTATCCCCCATTACCACTGAATATTGACAATTGAATGACAGCAGAACGAATGACAGCCAAATGATGCTCCATGACCACTTATTAACGTCCACCGGCCAATGATGAATGTCTTTGTCCTTCCGACGCCTGCCTGGAATCCAGGGCTTAGGAACCTCGCCCAACGGGTCACGCTTACGGCGTCATTCAGCTCCCCCTTCCCAGCATTCCACGGTTCCATCATTCCGGATCCACAGCACTGAAAAATCGGTACCTAACGATCTATGATTACGACACATTGTATGATTTTCGAAATCCTAAATTACAACTCATCGACTATAACATCCCCCCTACGCTGAATTCCCACCTGCCGGACGATTCATCCTCCTTTTTGTCGAGATTCCACCCGTATTCCAGCCTCAGCGGGCCGATCGGGGAATACCATCTGACCCCCGCGCCCGCGGACTTTTTGATCCCGCTGAAGGACCATTCGGAAGCGGAGGTCGCATAGTTCGTATCATAGACATTGCCTGCGTCGAAAAACACGAGCCCCACGACCCCCTGCTCTTTGAGTACGGGGAAACGATACTCTATATTATAGCACATCATCGACGTGCCGCCTACCCGGTATCCTTGGTCATCTTTAGGAGAAATGCTCTCAAAATCAAACCCCCGTACGGTGTTGATGCCTCCCAGGAAGAATTTTTGGAACACGGAAAGCTTTCCCCTGTCTTGAATATACCCCCACCGGCCCTGCACCATGAACACCGTCTCCCAGAACATGGGGAAAAACCAGGCGGTCCTGGCCCTGTACTTGGTGAATCTCTCGTCGCCGCCGATTCCCGCATATTGTCCCGATATTTCGTTGATTGAACCCTTCGTCGTGTTCCAGAGATGGTCTCTGCTGTCCCGTTTGAAGGTGAGGGTTGCACTGCTGGTGACATTCCGGCCTTTCATGTCGTAGAGCGGTCCCGAGGTTTCCACGACATCGTAAATCCTTGAATTATCGTAATCGTATTTTACCAGTGCCCTGGTATAGTCATCAATAAAATCAAGGGGATAGCCAAGGCTCAGGGCGGTGCCCAGGGCATCCCTCGAGTAGTCCGTATATTCCTGGTCCCACTTGTAGAGATCCACCCCGAGGGACCACCTCGTATCAAAGAGCCATGGCTCAATAAATCGTATGTCAAACTGCGTGCTCGATCCGCCGATCATCGCCGAGGCCTGGAGTTTCTGCCCGTATCCCATGAAATTCTCATCCGCGATCTCGAACGTGACAAAGCCGGAATATGCAGAGCTGTAACCGGCCCCCACGCTGAAGGTTCGGGTCCCCTTTTCCTTTACATTGACATCCAGTTTCATCAGGTCGTCTCGGGTCCCCTTTTTTGTCTCCATCTGAACGTCTTCGAAAAAGCCGAGCCGGTTCAGGTTCGCCGTACTCTCTTTGAGACCTTGTCCGCTGAAATATTCCCCTTCGATGACCTTCAACTCACGCCGGATGACCTTGTCTCTCGTCACGGTATTTCCCGAAATCGCAATTCTTTCAAAGCGAACCTTCATCCCCTTGGAGATAACGTACGTGATATCCGCGAGAAACGTTTCGTCGTTTTCCTTGACGATCGGTTTGATTTCTGCGTAGGCATATCCATGGTCTGCGTAGACATCCCTCAACGCCAGGATATCTCTTCGCACCACCTCCCGGTTAAATGCCTCTTCCTTGCCGATTTGAACCTTTTTCAGGAGATCGGCAGCAGGTTCTATTAAATCCCCCTCGACGGCAACCTTGTCAACCCCGTATTGATGACCTTCAACAATATCCACCGTAACGACCAGACCCTCGATGGTGTCGTCATACTCAACCGTTGGTTCGCCTACCTTAGCCTTGATAAAACCATGGTTATGATAAAATGCGGTCAACTTGTGGACATCGAATTCAAGTTTCTTCTTGTCCAAAATACCGGCCTTGGTGATCCATGAGAGAAACCATTTCTCACTGGTTTCCATGAGATCCCTCAGTTCATCATCATCAAAATGCTTGTTCCCCGTAAATTGAATCTTCTCGATGTAAACCTTGTCGTGTTCTTGAATCTTATACTTCAACATGACCTCGTTGTTTGGGATCGTTTCGGTGGTTTCCTCGATCTCGGCATTGTAGTAGCCCTTTTCCCGGTAAAATTCCTTCAGCCGGTTAATGCTTTGTCTGATTTCGTTATGATTCAGGATCGAATAAAGGCTTATTCCCAACTCCTTCTTCAGGTCATCGGCGTCAAACTCATCATTTCCCTCAAATACGATCTTCCCGACAGAGGGTTTTTCCGTTACATGAAAGGTAATGATCTTTCCCGAAGGTCCGTCCTCGGTTTCCATCCTGACATCTTCAAAGAAACCCATCTTGTAGATATCGCGAAGATCCTTATCGAGTCTGTCATAGTCAAGACGGTCCCCTGCCCTGGTGCCGACCACGGCCAGAACGGCCGCCTTTTCGATGCGACGGTTGCCGGCAACCTGAATCGAATCGATCTCGGGAACACCCATGACACGATCAAAGACATTGCCGGCGAGGCGCTTCATCGTATCGGCTACCTCGTCGATATCTTCTGAGACCTGGAAGATAAAGAAAGGCGCTTTCTTGCCGGCTATGTCGATCACTTTCAGATCGATGCTCGCCTTGTTCCCGATCTGCGTAAGGCTGCCGACGATCATCCAGTCGGTCTTGAGTCGTTTTCCCAGGGAGATAAGCTCCGTCATTTCGGGGGATGGCACAAAGGCGATGGGGTATTTGTTGATCTCGTTGGGTGGAATGATGGGTAAGCCCTTTTCCTCCAACCGAGAGGAGAGTGTTTTCTGCAACCCCAACTGGAGATGATCGAGCGGTCCACGGGCGTGAATCTTAAAGGGCAGAACGGCCACGCTTTCTTTGGGTTCGGCCGCCATTGTCCCCGGCACAAGGAAGGCGCACACGATCAGGAGCAGCAGCGCCTGGGATATGATCCTGCCGGCCCCGGAGCGCATGGCGGTCGACTCGCCGGGCTCTGCGATCTGCGCTTTGCAATCTATTTTACCGTATCTGTCCATCGATCAGCTCCATTTGTTTGGACATTTTCTCTGCCAGCCGCTGGTTGTGGGTGGCAATGACCATGGCAACGCCTTCTTCCCGGTTGAGACGCAGAAGGAGGTCGGCAATCTCATGCCCCGTCAACCAATCAAGGTTCCCGGTGGGCTCATCCCCCAGTATCAGTCTCGGGTGCATGATCATGGCCCTTGCGATGGCCACGCGTTGCTGCTCCCCTCCTGAAAGTTCGCCGGCACGGTGCATCATCCGTTTCTCAAGTCCTACCTTGAGAAGGACATCCTTGGCCATTGAAACGGCGGTTTTTTTTGAATGCCTTGCAATGAGGGCGGGCATCAGGGTGTTTTCCAGGGCATTCAGCTCGGGCAGTAGATGGTGAAATTGAAACACAAAACCGATTTCCCTGTTTCTCAGGCGTGTCAGCCTTCCTTCATCCATTTGATACATATTGACATCGTGGAATCGGACGACCCCCTTGGAAGGGGGCTCGAGGCTTCCCATGATATTGAGCAGGGTCGATTTCCCCACGCCGGACGCGCCCATGATCGCCAGGCTGTCCCCTGGATGGATCACCAGATCAATCCCCTTCAGGATCTCGAGAACCTCCCCATGGTGATGAAAAGACTTGAACACACCCTCAAGCCTCAACATGGGAGAGCCGGAGACGTCCATGCCCCTCTGGTTATTCATACCTGAAAGACTCCACCGGGTTCAATCTGGAGGCGTACCAGGATGGATACAGGGTGGCTAAAAACGATATGACCACTGCGGCCCCGGCAACAAATGACACATCCGCGGCCTCCACCTGGACCGGCAGCTTGGATATATAATACACATCCGAGGGAAGATTGATAAATTGGTACTTGGCCAGCAACTGGCATATGCCCAGGCCACAGACGAGGCCGGCGATGGTGCCGACCACGCCCACAAGGAGGCCCTGAAACATAAAGATGGACATGATGCTCTTGGCAGAAGCGCCCATGGCCCTCAGGATGGCCACATCCCTTGTTTTCTCCATCACGACCATGACGAGGGTGCTGATAATATTGAGGGCCCCCACCAGCACGATCATCGTCAAGATGATAAACATGGTCAGCTTTTCAAGCTTGAGCGCGGAGAAAAGGCTCCGGTTCATGACCTTCCAGTCTTTGGTCCAGAAGGGATATCCCAGCCGCTCCTGAATGACCTTCCCTATCCTGTCTGCCTGATAGACGTCCTTCACCCTGACCTCTATCCCGGTAACCTTGTCGCCGAGGGCCAGAAAATTCTGAGCCTCTGTCAGGGAGATGTAGATCATGGAGGCGTCGTATTCATACATGCCCGAATCAAATATGGCCGAGACCTTGAAGCGTTGGGTGTTCGGGGTCCTTCCCAGAGGGGTCAATTTCCCCTCCGGCGAGATGACGGTCACCACGCTCCCGGCGTGGGCTCCTATCCGTTTGGCAAGCTCGCTACCGATGATGATGGCCGGAAAATCGTCCGCGTTCCCTGCCAGGGAGGAGAGCGACCCATTTTTGATCATGTCTTTGAAGCCGATCACCGCACCGGCACTGTCAGGATCGATGCCCCTCAAGACCGCGCCGGAAACATTCCCCGCATTGTTGAGCATGACCTGGGTAAAGATAAACGGCGTAACGGCAACAACCCCTTCTTCCCTGGCGACATCCTGCTCAACCTGACGGTAATCGCTGAAAGGGCCGCCGAGGTTCAGGACCAGCACGTGGGAGTTGACCCCCAGGATCTTGGACATCAGGTCCGCCCGAAAACCGTTCATCACCGAAAGGACCACGATAAGGGCCATCACCCCCACCATAACGCCCAGGATGGAAATAATGGTAATGACGGATATGAACCGCTGCTTTCGCTTGGCCTTGAGGTATTTTATTCCAAGAAAGAGTTCAAACATATGACATCCATTTAGGGATTGTGAATTAGGGAATTGAGGGATTTAATGAAATCTTGATGTTGTCTCCCCAATCCTTCAGTTCCTAAATTCCTCAATTCCTGAATCCTTTAATTCAATTCCTTAATTCATCAATCCCTCAAATTACGCCTTTGTCCTCATCTGGGGAAAGAGAATGACGTCCCTTATGGATGGCGAGTCTGTCAGGAGCATGACCACCCGGTCAACCCCGATGCCTTCCCCGGCCGTCGGCGGCATCCCGTATTCAAGGGCGGTAACATAGTCTGTATCCATGAACTGTGCCTCTTTGTCCCCCGCATCCCTGAGATCCGCCTGTTTCTGGAATCTTTTCCTTTGATCCACCGGATCATTCAATTCGTTGAAGGCGTTGGCGATCTCCTTTCCGGCGATGAAGAGCTCAAAGCGGTCCACGATATCCGGGTTTTGGTCGTTGCGCCTTGACAGCGGAGATACCTCCGTGGGATAACCGGTGACAAAGGTGGGATGGATCAGCCGCGGCTCCACCAGGTGATCAAAGAGCTTTGTCAGAATCTGTCCGTGGCTCTCCGAGGCGGACACGTTGATATCATATTGAGAGGCCGTCTCAAAGGCAGACTCTCTCTTCTGCAGGATCTCATCGCTGACCCCTCCCAGCTCTCTCAACGCGTCAAAAAGGGAGATTCTGGTCCAAGGGGGCGTAAAATCGATATCCTTGCCCTGGTATGAAATGACGGTTCGCCCAAAGATCTGTTGCAGCACGTCGTTGAAGAGGGATTCGGTCAAGGTCATCAGGTCTTCATAGGTGGCATACGCCATATAGAATTCCAGCATGGTGAACTCGGGATTATGCTTGATGGAGATCCCCTCATTCCTGAAATTCCGGTTGATTTCAAAGACCCTTTCCAGGCCGCCCACCACCAACCGCTTGAGATAAAGCTCCGGAGCGACCCTCAGGTACAGATCCATTCCGAGTGCGTTATGATAGGTCTTGAACGGCCTGGCCGTTGCGCCCCCGGGTATGGGCTGCATCATGGGCGTCTCCACCTCGAGGAAATCCTTCTCGACAAAAAAGGCCCGGATGGCCTGGATAATGCGGCTCCGCAACACAAAGACCTCTTTTACGGGGTCGTTCATGATCAGATCGAGATATCGCTGTCGGTATCGCGTCTCCACATCCGTCAGACCATGCCACTTCTCGGGAAGGGGGAGCATCGACTTGGATAAGAGAGTGAGTTCATCAGCCAGGAGCGTCAGCTCGCCGGTCCGAGTCTTAAAAAATTTGCCTCTGAGGCCGATGAAATCGCCGATGTCCATCAGTTTAAATACGTTGAAGTCCTCAGGGCTCACCTTGTCTTTTCTGATGTACGCCTGGATCCGTCCCTTTCTGTCCTTGAAGTGAATGAAGGATGCCTTTCCGAAATCCCGTCGCGCGATGATCCTCCCGGCCATGGTAAACGACAGGCCTTCCTGTTCCAGGGTCTCGGCTTCCATGGGTTCAAATCGATCTTTTGCCTCGGATGATGTGATCGTGATGTCGATGCCATATCCTGCGGGGTAGAGCTTCATCCCATCGGACTGTAGTCTTTCGGCCTTACTTGTTCTCTCTTCTACGATTGAGCTTGCTTTGCCAGTAGTCATATCTATTCCGTTCATATGGGCAGTTTCGCTTTGAAGAGGTTTTCCTGAGTAAATTGAACTCATTTGTTTAATCCAATTGAATCCTATAGTCAAGACGAAAGAAACGGCCTCAGGCAATTCCTGGCAATCTGTTGGGGATATGGATGATTCCTATGACGCGCATCTGTGACGCCGCAACGAATCGGAAGCATGGAAGTCGCTCACAGGGGTCAATGGGAGTCGGAAAAAGGGAGAGGTGTTTTGCATTTGACACACTCGCCCTGCCGCCCTATACTCCCTCCTGCCGCCAGGGTAAGAAATTTCCTTAAGTAATTTAAAATGCTGTGGATTTCAGTGGATAAAGATGACATCTGAGGAACGCCAACAGTCAGACCGGATGTTCAATCTGCGGGGGTTTGCCCTGTTCGGGAGATCGGGGCACCGGCCTCGTTCTGACAGTTCATATTATTGAGCCATATCCGGTATGGCTACCAAGGATACCTGTATCCCATCTCGCCACAAGGCGGCGAGGATAAGGGATTGAAGGCTGGCAAGCGATTGAGCGATGTGGAGGTCCGCCCAGGATCGTGAGGGGCTGCCTGGCTCAAACAGTGGCGGGGGATCGAATGCATTCTTATGATTTTTCGAAGACAGCGGAGAGTGGCAACCTCGAAACTGAAGTTATCAAAATCAAGGAACAGGTGCACGAAGATATGCGTTGAAGCCGAGGATTCGGAAATAAGTTTCGAACTGATGTCATTCTTGCAGGCCTGCTGAACATCTGACTCAGTCCATAAAAAGCCCACCGTTGACATGTATCGTCTGTCCGGTAATGTAGCTTCCCGCACTTGAAGCGAGCAATAGCGCCAAGCCGACCAGGTCTTCCGGATATCCGATCCTTCTAAGAGGCAGTCTCTCAACCAGTTTCTGCTTCTGTTTCTGTGGCATCAATTTCAGCATTTCCGTGTCAATCATCCCGGGCGATATGACATTTACGCGAATCCCATAGGGACCCACCTCCCTGGCGAGACTTTTGCTGAATCCTTCTATCCCGGCCTTCGCTGCCGCATAATGGGCGCTCATTTCACCACCCGTACGGGCAATAACAGAAGAAAAGCTAATGATGGCGCCTCTCTTACGCTGTATCATATGTGGAACAACGGCGTGGGTACACAAAAAAACGGAGCTTAGATTGACATCGATATTCATTCTCCAATTCTCTAAAGTCATCTCTCTTACAGGAGAGGGCGAACTGATGGCGGCAATATTTATGAGGATTTCAGGTGTTCCAAGTTTTGACGTGCAAAAATCGACCATTTTGGCAACCTTTGCAGGTTGGCTTACATCTGCCTGAAATCCATGCCAATTTTCCATATGTTCGCTTGAAGATCGCAACACGGAGTCCAACATATCCACGGCAAGCACGTTGGCACCTGCCAGAACAAAGGACTCGGCGATGGCCCTCCCAATTCCCCGTGCGGATCCGGTCACGATAACTACTTTTTCCTTGAGATCGAAGCGTTCTACAGGGGCTGTTATCTGTTCTATCAGATCCATAAAAGTGGCCTATACGCTTTCTGTTGGCTGTTTATAATACTCACTGTAGATGGGATCTGCCTCCTGAAGTTGCCTGCGCATTACCTTGCCCACCAGGGTTTTGGGAATTTCATCGATAAACTGGACATATTTGGGCACCTTGTAACGGCTCATGTTCTCTTTGCACCAAGCTTTGAGTTCTTCTTCCGTGATCCTCCCTTTCCAGTCTTCGCGGAGGACCACCCACGCCTTGATGGCCTCGCCTGTTTCAGGATCGGGCAAGCCCGCCACCGCCACCTCCAGCAGGGCCTTGTTGCCGCCCATGAGCTGTTCCACTTGCGTTGGGAAGACGGAATACCCCTTTACCTTGATGAGTTGCTTTTTGCGATCGCTAAGGGACACGCGACCCAGTTCGTCCATTTTTCCGATGTCGCCGGTATAGAGCCATCGCTTGCCCTCCTGTTCCCGGATGGTTTCCGCGGTTTCTTCCGGATTGTTGAGATAACCCTGCATGACGGTGGGGCCAGTGACCACCAGTTCTCCAATTTTCCCGGGGGGGCATTCCGTCTTACCGGTTTCCATGTCCATGATCTTCCATTCGATCCCCGTTAGGGGCAAGCCGATGGTCCCTGTGGTCTCGATGGTGCCCAAGGGTCCTCCGGAAACCACGGGAGACGCCTCGGACAGGCCGTATCCCTCCACCAAAATGGCGCCGGTGGCCTTTTCAAACCGCTCTTTCACATTGTGGTGTAACGGCCCTGCCCCGGAGATGCAGCCCATGAGTTTCTGGGCGATAGGATACTTGTTGATATTCGGAAAATCCGCAATGCGTTGAAAAAGAACCTCTGCCCCCGGATAGTATGTCTGTTTGTCAGGGGCAATCCTGCAGATGGTCTTGAGCAGTTCTTCGGTATCCGGGGGCCTCGGGAAAAGCATGGCCCACATGCCGCTTTGAATGACCGTATTCATGATGGCGGACATGCCGAAGGAATGAAAGAGGGGCAGGATGCCCACCATACAGGCATTACCTTCACGCATCCAGATAAACAGGCTCACCTGAATGGCGTTGGAGACGCAGTTGAAGTGGGTCAAAATGGCCGCCTTGGGGACTCCTGTGGTCCCGCCGGTCATGATGTAGGTGGCGATGTCGTCCGCGCTTACCGAAACATCAGGGGGAGCTGTGCCGGTATTCAGAAGCGCCATGAAACTCTTGGCCCGCTCGGGGATCGGGCCGGTAGGGACCTTGCCGATCTTCTTCCCCAGCCATTTCTTAAATCTCGATATTTTTACCAGGTCCACGACATTGGTGCTGATGAGATATTCCATGGGATGGTCCTTCTCAATGGGCGCCAACAGGGTTTGGTAGAGGGCGTCCAGAAAGATGACCGCCCGTGTCCCGGTCAGTTCGAGCTGGTGCAAAACCTCGACGGGGGCATAGGTAGGATTGATTCCCGTTACGATAAGTCCCGCTTTTGCGCATGCATAATAAGCGATGATGTATTGAAAACAGCTGGGGAGGACCAGGGCCACCACGTCCCCTTTCTTCAGGCCCATTTGAGTTAGACCGGCGGCAAAGGCATTCACATGGGCCAAAAGTTCTCTGTAAGTCATGAACGTATCCAAAAACCAAATCGCTGGGTGATCTGCATGCCTGCCCGCCGATTCCACGAGCATTTCGTGAAGGGTCATTCTCGGAAAGGCATAATTCTTCGGCACCTGATCCGGCCACCCCGCCTCGGGCTTCAGCCAGGGCTTAGCTTCGTCCACATGGAAAACCTGTCCACTCGTCATGATGTATTCACGCTCCTTAAAAGTAATACATTTCCTTTTTGTGCCACCAGGCGGGATTGCCAAGTCAAAGGCTATCACAATCCCCTTACATCTACCTCTTACGAAACAAGGCGGGCCTTGCCTTCCCAGAATTTGTTCCGAATGGCCTTCTTATCAACTTTTCCCAGGTTGGTAAGAGGGATCACGTCCCAGAACTCAATGGTTTTGGGCGCCATAAGGCTCCCTTTCCGTTCCTTGACAAACCGGATCAGCTCCTCCTCGGTGACGGACCGCCCCTCATGCACCACTACGATGGCCTTGACTTCCTCGCCCCATTTCTCATGGGGGACCCCGACCACCGCGGCCCCCTTCACCGCAGGATGCTCAAAAAGGACATCCTCAATCTCCCGGGGAAAGATGTTAAATCCCCCGCTGACGATCATGTCCTTCTTCCGGTCCACGATATAGAGGAACCCCTCTTCGTCCTGCTTGGCGATATCTCCCGTATAGAGCCACCCATCTCGAATGGTTTCCGCTGTGGCCTCCGGATTTTTGAAATAACCATGCATGATATTGCTGCAACGTACCACCACCTCTCCGGCTTCCCCACGGTTCACTTCCTGGCCGTCTTCATTTAGAAGCCTGATCTCCGAATGAAAGCAGGGTCGGCCAGCCGAGCTGAATATCCGCATCTCCCTTTCGGGATCATCGATCACATGCTCTTCCCGTGAGAGGGCGCTGATTGTCATGGGGGCTTCGGTCTGCCCGAAAAGCTGGGTAAAAATCGGTCCGAAAGTGTTGATGGCCTGCTTCAGACGTTCCGGGGCGATAGCCGAGGCCCCGTAGATGATGTTACGAAGACTGCTGAGGTCGTATTTTGTGAGATCAGGATAATCCAGGAGAACATAGATCATGGTGGGGACCAAAAAGGACATGGTGACCCGTTCCTTCTCGATGGTCTTTAGGAAAACCCCGGGATCGAAGTGGTCGATGATGACGCATCTCCCCCCCCGCAAGAGGACCGGAAGCATGAGGCAGCCGCCCGCATGGGTAAGGGGTGTGGGATACAAAAAAGTCTCTTCCCAGCCGAAGCCGAAATCAAGTATTTCGATGAGGATGGTGTATACCCAGGCCCTGTGGGAAAGCATGACCCCTTTCGGTTTTCCGGTGGTCCCACCTGTATAATAGATGCCGACCAAATCTTCGGGATCGATTGCCACCGCATCAGGCATTGAACGGTGGTCTTCCATGAGTGTTTTGAGATTCAGATGACCTTCCATAATGGTGGAAAGGTCGTCACTGACACAGATAAAATGCCTCACCGTTTCCAGGTGGGGAATCATCTCCTTTACCCGCGAAGCCATCCGTTCGTGGTAGATGAGGGTGTTGCACTCCGCCTGGTTCATCATGTAAATATGGTCGTTGGAGCTGAGCAGCACCGCAAGGGGAACTCGAATGCATCCACTCTTGGCGATGGCATACTCGCAAAATACATATTCCGGGCAGTTGGCCATGAGAAAGGCGACCTTGTCTCCTTTTTTCAATCCCAGGGCCTGAAGCGCCGTTAGGAGACAATTGGCGTTGTACCCCATCTCTCGGTAGGTATAGGATTGAGACGCATAGGTCAGGGCGATTCGGTCTCCGAAAAAATTCACACACCGATCATAATAATCACCGATGGTCATGCTGATCATTTTTCTATCTCCTTTCCATGGTAACAATTTGCATTTTCATATTTTTTACGTTTTTTGCAACAGGGTGATGCTGCAGGCGTATTCTTCGGTGGATATGACGCCGCCGCCGTTTTCCGTGAGACCGATCCGGGCGTGGGGAACCTGCCTGGGTCCGGCTTCTCCCCGCAACTGGGTGACGATCTCATAGATCATGGAAAGGCCGGTGGATCCTACCGGATGACCCTTGGACACCAGTCCTCCCGAGGTGTTAAGTTGAACTCCATCATCCAGGAAAGCGTTGAAATATTATGCCCTAAGCCAGGCATGCTGGAACCAGAAAAAAACCTCACCCAAGAGTCCAAGGCCTCTGGAAACGGCTTTCTTTAATCTTTCTTTGCGTGAGGAATAGCGGCGTCGGGCCGGTTCACACGCGCATATGAAACATCATCTTGTAATCCAATACCATCACGTCCTGACCATTCTGGTTTTTTACAGTATATCTCCAGACCTGGATGCCTTTGTCGGGTCTCTTTGTGGGCTGTTTGTCCAGGACCTCCACCACCACGGTAATGGTGTCGCCGATCTTCACCGGCGCCAGCATCCTCATATTGTCTACACCGAGCCATGCCACTGCGGCATCACCGGCAAACCCGGCGCTGCCCACAAGCCCTACAGCCATGGCAAAGATGAGGGGCCCGTGGACCAGTCGCTCGCCAAACTGGGTCTTGGCCGCATACTCCTTGTCCACATGAAGGGGATAGAAATCCATGGTTAAACCCGCCCAGTTCACCACGTGGGTCTCGGTCATGGTAATGGCGGCGGTGGTGTAGATGTCCCCTACGTTAAAATCGTTTCCATATTTGCTGTGTTCCATTCTTCGCCTCTTTTCACAAGGTTTTCACGGGCCTGAATTTGGGCAGGGTGAATTCGTCGGTCAATTTTTCAAATGTGACCTCAACGGGCATATCACAGTGGAGTTTATCCAAATCGCACTCCACCACGTTGCTCAGCATCTGGACCCCTTCCTCTAACTTTATGATCGCGACAACATACGGCATTTCACCGATAAACGCCGAAGGCGCATTGTTTTCAACCACTGTAAAACTGTAGACGGTCCCATTTCCAGATGCCTCTACCCACTCCACGTTATCGGAAAAACAATGCGGGCAGGCAATCCTCGGGTAAAATATGTATGTATTGCAATCTCCACATCTTTGGATTACCAAGCGCTTTTCCCTGGCAGCGTCCCAGAAGGGCCTGGCCCATGGATTGACGATGGGGACGGGCCTTTTCGGTGTGTCCATATTCTCTTCCTCCTTACGGGATTTCTGTTCCCAAAATAGTAACCTGTGCATCCATATAGGTTCCCCCCGTGGCTGTCTCAACGGCAAACCGGGCATCTTTCACCTGTCTTTTCTCGGCCTTGCCCATCAGCTGTCTGGCCGCTTCCACCAGCAGGGAGACCGCGCCGCCTGCTCCAATGTGCCCCTTGCTCAGCATACCACCGTCCGTCGTGCAGGGGATCCTCCCGCCGGGCCATGTGTCTCCCCGCATGAAGATTTCCCCGGCTTCTCCACGTTCACAAAAACCCAGTTCTTCGAACCCGATCATCTGGTACACGGGGTAGGAGTCGTAGATCTCCGCCACGTCCATGTCCTGGGGCGTGAGATCCGCTTCTTCAAAGGCCTCTTTCGCCGCCTTGCCCCAGCCGAAACGGCTCACGTCCGGCTCCTGGGAAAAGACGAAATGGCTCACCACACCGCTCTCCCCCAGGATGTAGACAGGCTTGTTAGGAAGGTCCCTGGCCCGTTCCGCCGAGGTAAGCACAAAGGCTGATCCGCCGTCAAAGAGCATATTGGACATCTTGGCCCGGAGGGGAGTGGAGAGCATCTTGGAGGCCATCACCTCCTCAATGGTCAGCGGTTTCCTGAAAAAGGCGTTGGGGTTCATCTGGGCCCACTTGCGGTTGGAGACGCACACCGATGCCAGTTGTTCATCCGTGCATCCGGTCTCGTATTTATAGCGGGTGGTGGACAGGGCCGCAATGGAGGAGTAGTGCTGGCCGAAGGGGACTTCCCATTCTGCAGAGATGCCTGCCGTAGAGAAAAGATCAATCCCCCCTTGAGCAGTCACACCTGTTCCCAATCGGTCGGCATGCACAAAAAGAACGGTCCTGGCCACCCCGCTGGTGATGAGACTGCCCGCCATCTGGAGCCCGCAGCTGCTGCTGGAGCCCCCCGAAAACACTTGACAGTTCTTTTTACAATTTTTGAGTCCCAACTCCTCCACCACGCGGCAGGTTACCAGTTCGGTGTTGAACTGAGGGCTATAAAGAGACGCTGTGGGCATGCAGAAATCAATCTCATCTTTGTCAATCCCCGCGTCCCGAATGGCCTGCTTGGCCGATTCAATGGCATGATAGATAGCGGCCGTTTCGGGGAACCTACCGGTGGGGACTTCACCGATTCCCACGATAGCCACCTTTCCTTTTAATTCACTCATGATTCACTCCTTTTGATTCCCTGGTGTTATAAAACCGATACCGTTTGACCAAAGATGTTTGAAATCCGAGCGCTTCATTTGGTTATCGGTTATTGGTTATCGGCGCTGGATGCGAAAACTCGAAACCTGACTCCCCCGCGGCGGGAAAACCTCAGTTTCTCACATCGTGTCGCAAGCTGCGAGGCACTGAGGGCCTATAATCCCATCTGCTTTCCGATAATGTTTTTCTGAATCTGTGTGGTTCCCCCTCCAATGGAGAGGATCAGTACATCCCTCAGATATCTCTGTGCGTCATATTCCATGGTATACCCGTATCCCCCCAGGATCTGGACCCCCTGAAGGGCTATTTTTTTTGCCACCTCGGCACAATAATATTTGCTCATACTGGTTTCCTTGACGCATTCCATCCCCTGGGTCTCCTTCCAGGCCGCGTAGTAGGCGAGATGCCTTGCCGCCTCCAACTCAGTGGCCATTTCCACCAGCATATGGGTGATGGCTTGAAAGCTTCCGATGGGCCGCCCGAACTGTTCCCTTTCCTTGGCATAATTCAGGGCATAATTCAGGGCCGCCTCGCCAATCCCTAATGCACAGGAGGACAAAACGAGCCTTTCTGCGTTGAGAAGACGCATCATCTGCTTCCATCCCTGATTAAGACATTCGGGTCCGCCCAGAATGTTTTCCTTGGGAACCCTTATATTGTCGTAGTGAACCTCGCAGGTATTGGATCCCCTGTAGCCCAGGTCGCGTATGGGTGTGGCGCTGAAACCCTCTGAACGGGTCTCCACAAGAAAATCAGTGATGCCGTTGAATTTGGATTCGGCGGTGCGCGTGTTGGTCACCACGATATCAGCGATCCCGGCGCCGGTGATGAACATCTTACTCCCATTGATAAGGTAATGATCCCCATCCGCCACCGCCTTTGTACGGATACTCGCGGCGTCTGATCCTGCATTGGGTTCGGTGAGGGCGTAGGCGAATTTGAGCTCTCCCCTGGCCAACTTGGGCAGGTATTGTTCTTTCTGTTCCGAGCTGCCGTTGGTCCCGATGATCGCATTCCCGTAAAGGATAATATTCCCTGCGGCCCAGGCAAGGACCGGGAGTTTTTTGGATATCTCTTCAAAAAAGATCATCTGATCGATGACGTCGCCTCCCTGACCCCCATATTCTTCAGCCACGTTGATTCCCATGAACCCGAGTTCGCTCAATTTCTGAAGAAGCTCGTGGGGAAATCGGTCTTGTTCGTCGA
>JAWOIH010000003.1:0-6546 GCA_046484725.1 Candidatus Desulfacyla sp.
CTCCAGGTCTCCAAGGTTTTTTCAGGAACGCGTTTGATGAATGGGATCTCTCCTTCCACCTGGACATAGGTCCTCTCCAGCTCATGATAAACATCAAGGGCAATATCCTTGAGGTCCTTCCCTTCCACCTCGATCCCCAGTTCCGTGGCCAGATCAGCCAGCTTGATGGGATCCTTTATGGTATATTCCTTAATCCTGCCGTTGACCACCTCCCGAAACAGATCCAGCATGGACATTCCGTGATCCGTATGGGCGGCGGCGCCTGAGGCGACCATGCGGGCAAAATTTCTGGCCTGGATCGTATCTGCCGTAGCGCCGCATACCCCTGTCTTGTTGTAGGGATCCCTGGGGTTGAGGCGGCAAGGTCCCATGGTGCAGTTCTTACAGCAGGCCGACTCGGCCCCGATGGGACATGCCTTCATGTCTGCCGCACGGTGAAATGCGGTTTCGACCCCATCCCTTTCCGCCTTCCGAAGCATCTGTGCGGTGGCCTCACAGATTGTGGCCTCCTGGATATTGAGCGTCTTCGCCTTAGCGTCCTTTTTCGCCATTTCAGTCATGTGGTACCCTCCTTATCTACTTAATGGTAATTGTTACTGTTCTATGTCAAAATTTTTTATTCGTTTCCAGACCGCAACAACGCCGCTCTCCCGGAAGAAAAGCTGGACCAGTTCCCATCCGTCAGCCCCCTTTTCATTCAGCATATCCGTCAACCGGCGCGTCTGATCCACCGGCACGTCCTCCAGGGCGCACTCCCCTTTTTCAGAACAGAAAAATGCAAGATGCTCAAATGCCTGAGCCGGGATCTTGGCAATATCGTATTCAAATGTCATAACCCTCCTCCTTGTGGATATTCCGACTCACCCGGATTTCCATCCCCGCTTTCCCCTATCGGCCGGACGCGTCGTCCTCGTTTTCTGCAAGAATACCTGATTCCACAGGGTCCATTTCCGGAAACCTGAGGCCTTTGGCCGTGCATTCCGCGCAGACTCCCACAAACTCGAGCTTATGGCCGAACACCCCGTATTTCGTGAGATGGCGGGTCATTTTTTCCAGGATATCGATCGGGTTGTCCGATGCAGCCAAGGGGAGGTCTTCAATCCTACCGCAGTGAATGCAGGTCATGTGATAATGGGCCTCCAGATTCCCGTCAAACCGCATCTGCGCTCGACCGGGGGCCAGCTTGACGATGTCTCCGTTAGCGGCCAGGACATCCAAATTGCGGTAAACAGTGCCGAGACTGACGTGGGGCAGGCGGGCCCTGACCCTTTCGTAAATATCGTCTGCAGTGGGATGGGTCCTCAAGCGTTTCACTTCCTCCAGAATGACCTGGCGCTGACGGGTCGTTCGCTGAATGACATCGGAATGCAAATTTACCCTCCACATCAATTTAATAATAATGGTTACTAATAATAAAAACGACTTGACCCATTGTCAAGAAAAATGTGACAGTCTGAAATTACGCGATTTTCGGGCGGGATGCCCTCGCTTTTGGCTGTGCCAGATGTGGGGGGGCGCTATATTGGCATGGCGGTCACTTCTGGACTCTCATCTACGCTGGGCCAACATCTTTGCCATGAGGGAGCCGATCCCCTGGGGCAGCATTTCTTGCGGCGTCAGTTTTCCGAGGATATCCAGAAATGCCTGTGCTGGCGGCGACAGATGCTGATTTTTGAGATAGGCGATGCTGACATCCAGGGAAATGCGGGCGCCCTCCAATGTGATAGCGGCCAACCTGCCTTCTTCCAGTTCCATGACAACAGACTGCCTCACCAGGAAGGAAATTCCGTCGCCCCGTTGAACCAACTGCTTGATGAACTCGGTGTTGCTGGTTTCCATCAAGATGTCCGGCGCGAACCCGTGTCTGGCAAACAATTGATTGACCAGTCGGCGGGTCCCTGATCCGACCTCTTTCATAATGATCGGTTCCCTGGCAATTTGATCAAATGTAACGGATCTCTTTCCTGCCATCGGGTGATCCGGGGCTGCAATCAGGACCAATTCCTCCATGCTGAAAGGAAAAAAACAGACGTCGGGATGGTCTTGGGCCTTGGCGATGATGGCGATTTCGTTTTGAAAATCGAGGAGGCTGAGGGTCATATCCTTGGAGCTCCCCTCGTCCAGATGGATCTTGATGTCCGGATAGGTCTCACGAAAACGGGTAATGATCCAGGGCATGAAATAGCGGGCATATGCCTTGGTGGTACCGAGCCTCAGGACCCCCCGCTTCAATTTCCGCATGTCTTCGATGACGTCCTCCAATTCCTTTTCATATTCGAACATCGTGCGCACATAAGGATAGAGGATCTTCCCTTCATCGCTCAGATATATCTTTCTCCCCCGCTTTTTGAATAGCCTCAGGTTGCAGGTGGATTCAAGCTGCCTTATCTGGGCGGTGACCGCCGGCTGGGTGATAAAGAGTTTTCCTGCAGCGGTTGTGAAGTTTTCATATTTTGCGGCGAGCCAAAAGACCCGGAGTTGATTAAAATTGAGCATGAGACATTGCCCCTTTTTCAGACTGTTTGCTTACGAATAATTCATCATTCATGATTGACCATTTGACCTTTAGCCGTCATTCCTGGCCCCTGGATTTCAGTCTGCCCCGGCCTTGCCACGTTGGGCTTTGGCCCTTCGGCCTTGTGTTGTTGAACAGCTCTCATCCTAAAAAAATCTTATATCTTAAGATCATTTATAATCACAGGTTATGTATATCATAAGAAAAAAGAATTTGACACACTGAATTATATTCATGAATATAACGACATTTCGCACGGAAATCTCTGCATCCTGATACATATTGGGAATAACTCGACCGGAACCAAAGCGCTGATGGGTCTGTGTCAATCTTACCGATCTTCTTTTTGATGTCTGTTAACGTGAATTCTCCCGGGGTCTGCCCTTGATGGCGTCCGCCTGTATATAGTGACTTTTTGTCTGTTACCCCTTGTCTTTTTTGGCATCTCATGAGTGGGCATCACGCCTTTTCATTAACCTAAGATCTATAGAAAGGGAGGAGAAACATGGCAGATGAAATTGGAGGAAGGTTTCCGGATCCACACGAGTATCAGGTCCCGCCGGAACTGGAAGGATGGGAAGAGATGTACCCGTCCCACTACCTGTTTTCAAAGGAAAGGGAAGACTGGGAAAAGCAGCAATTCTGGTACCAGGACAAGATTCACGCTCCGGAACCTATGCCGCCTCTGGATCTGATCTTTCAGGAGGCCTGGCAGATCTCTCTTTCGCAGTACACCACGAGGGTATTCTGCATCCCCCCGGCCCAGGGGATCGCCCAGAGGATGGTCGGATGCTACATGTACATCTGCGCCATTGCACCGCCGCCCGATGAGATTATCGGAGAAAAGGCGGAACTGTTCGGAAAGCGGGTCTTTTATGTATTTGAGCATTATGATGAACTATGGGACAAATGGCTGACTAAATTCAAGGCCCTCGGCAGGGAAATGGAGGCGGTGGAGGTCCCGACGGAACTGCCCAAGTATGTCCCCGAGGATCAGGTCCTCCCCGCACCCACCGGATGTTATATATCGTATGACATCTTAGAGGCATTCGATAAGATCGCCCTCAAGATGATCAAGGCCTGGCAGTATCACTTTGAGATGTTGAACCTGACCTACCTGGCCTATCTCATGTTCGGCGATGTCTCGAGAAAGCTCTTCCCCGGGATCAGCGAAAGCGCCATCGGCAAGATGGTGGCCGGGGCCTATGTCTCCATGTTCCGTCCCGAAGAGGAACTCTGCCGGCTCTCCAGACTGGCCGTCTCCTCGAGGGGCGTGGCGGACATCCTCAAGAGCGATATGACGGTCGCCCAGAAGAAGGCCGAAATGGAAAAGATCCCCGACGGAAGGCACTGGCTCGAGGAATTCGACAAGGCCAGTGATCCATGGTTTTATGTGTCGTGCGGCAGCGGCTGGTTTCACCACGAGGGGAGCTGGCTTACCAACCTCGATATCCCCTACAGTTACATCAAAAGCTATGTGGAACGGCTGGAAAACGGAGAGACCATCGAACGGTCTCTGGATCATCTGGACAAGGAGAGAGATGAAACCGTCGCCAGTTACCGGGAACTCATCAAGACAGACGAGGACAGGAAGGCCTTTGACGAGGCCTACAAGACCATCCGGACCATTTACCGCTATGCGGAAGATCATCTCTTCTGGGTGGAGCACTGGCTTCACACCATCTGGTTTGCCAAGATACGGAAGTTCGGAAAACTCCTGGTCAACAACGGGATGATCAACGAGGTGGACGACATCTTCATGTTTACCCGGTACGAGATCCCCGAACTCCTGACCGAGCTCTCCACGGGGTGGGCCCTGGGCGTAGATATCCCCCTGCGGGGCGACTACTACAAGGCCAAGGCCAGCAAACGGAGGAAAATTCTGGAGGCGGCCGGCAACTGGAATCCGACGCCTGCATTGGGCGTCCCGCCGGCAGAGGTGGCGGAGCCCTTCACCATCATGCTCTGGGGCGTTACCACCGACAGGGTCAAGGAATGGCTCAAGGGCGTTGGAGAAGTGGGCGGAGAGGGGGTCTCGGAGATCAAGGGGTTCGCCTCTTCCGCAGGGGTTGCGGAAGGTCCGGCAAGGGTACTCAAAGTCCTCAAGGATCTTGTGAATCTTCAGCCCGGAGAAGTCCTGGTATGCCCCACCACCAATCCTTCCTGGGCGCCGGTGTTTACCAAGATCAAGGGAGCGGTTACAGACATTGGCGGGCTCACCAGCCACGCCGCTATTGTGTGCAGGGAGTACGGAATTCCGTCCGTTACCGGCACCGGCGTGGCCACATCGGCAATCAAGACCGGGGACATAGTGAGGGTGGATGGCGATACAGGTGTCGTGACGATTGTTGAAAGGGCCAAATAACCTCATACCCATCCCACCGGCCCCCCTCCTCTGCAAGGACCCGGCGTGATCTTCTCTCCGGGCTGCAAGGCCCGAAGAGAAGCATCGCCAACGCTAATCCCTACAGGGACCGGATCCACAGAGGAGGGGATAACTTTCAATGGAGAAGCAGATGGACTACATTCTCAATTTTGAAAATCTGGATAAGCGTTCCCTCCCGACCGTGGGGGGCAAAAATGCCAGCCTGGGTGAGATGATCAAATCAGGCATCCGCGTGCCGCCCGGATTTGCCGTAACCACCGACAGCTATTTGAGCTTCATCACCCAAACGGGGATAAAGGATACCATCCTCAATGTCCTCTCAGGTCTTGATCAAAATGAGGTAGACTCCCTCAACAGGACGAGCGAGGCCATCCAGGACCTGATCCTCCATGCGGCCATGCCCGATGAAATTCAGAAGGCAATCGCTGAAGGCTACGCCCGGCTGTGTGCAACATGCGGCGTCACAAACGTTCAGGTGGCGGTCCGGTCGAGCGCAACGGCCGAAGACCTCCCCACGGCGAGCTTTGCCGGGCAGCAGGATACCTATCTCTGCGAGTCGGGAGCGGACCGGATCATCTCCAGCGTGAGACGGTGCTGGGCCAGCCTGTTCACGCCCCGTGCCATTGATTACAGAAACAAGAACCATTTTCCTCACGAAAAGGTCTATATCAGCGTGGGGGTTCAGAAAATGGTCAATTCCCGGGCAGCGGGCGTCATGTTCACCCTGAATCCGACCAATGGCGACCCGTCCAAGGTGGTGGTCGAGGGAAGTTGGGGGCTGGGGGAGACCGTGGTGTCCGGCTCCGTGAATCCCGACAAATTTGTCGTTGACAAGGTGATTATGGAGACCAGCGAAAAGACCATCTCCGCCAAACACATAAAATGCGTCTATGACCCTGATGGGGAAGGAACCATAGATGTGGATGTGGAAGAGGCGATGCAGTCCCGGTGCTGCCTGGAAGACCGTGAGATAAAAGAACTCGTAAGGATCGCCAAGAACATCGAGACCCATTACGGTTGCCCTATGGATATCGAGTGGGCCATTGATGAGGACTTTTCTTTTCCGGAAAACATCTTTATCGTGCAGGCGCGTCCTGAGACGGTCTGGAGCCAGCGCCGGAAGGGACCCCTGATCGGCACTAAGAGCGGATTCCAGTTGCTGATGGACCAGGCCATGAAACGGATCAAGCTCCAGTGAGAGGCTGCCATGCAACAATAGGTATGAACGTCGAACATCCAACATCGACCATCCAACATCGAATGAAAAGGGAGATGCCTGAAGGCTGATGTGTTACACGTAGACATTAAGGACCCTGATCAGATTGAGGATACTGTTTTTAATTCCTAAATTCCTGAATCCCGAAATTCGGCCCCCGGCTTATCCGGGCTCGACCATCGGTTAGCTGGTGAGGATCACGGTCCGCCACAACAAAGTGGTCGACTCGCTCATGTACAAGACCGACTTCGGCGGCATCGAATTCTGGGGCACCGGACCGTGCTACGTCTACGGGAACGTCTCGGTCAACCCGGTCGGCTTCGTCGCCCACCGTAACGTCTACCACAAGAACGAGGCCTTCTACTTCGACCACGGCTTGAAGGGCTTCCTCTTCAACAACATCGGCTGGTCCGATCGGCGCGCGGACGC
>JAWOIH010000015.1:0-8526 GCA_046484725.1 Candidatus Desulfacyla sp.
CCCACCTTTTCTGAAGATCAGATCCACAAAGCCCCGTATCAATCGATGTTGCCCTTCCCTCTCCGTAATCGGCCCGCGTCTTTCGGACAAGGGCGGAAAGACGTAGTAAAACGCCGCCTCATGCAGGCGGTCTTCACGCTTCAGGCAGGCAAGGGTAAACCCGTCGCAAAAGGAAGGAATGGGCGTCGTCAGCGTATTCCAGAGGATCGTGCAGACCGCGTCCTGCCATCGCGCATCCACCCGGTAGGCCGCCATCTCCTCCAAGATGATCTCCCGTGTGCCGGGGTCCTCCAACAGACACCTGGCGGAATCCGTGGCCTCGACCCCTGATCTCAAGGCCACGCCATACTCGATCCGTTCCAGTATGCCGTGAAACATGAGGCCTACATCGGTCCCCCCCGGGATCTCATCCGACCCTTCCTCCTCAAACAGGGCCCCCATGTCCCGGGCTCCAAAGGGTTCGTCATCCTCCTTTTCCGGTTGATCCGGCTGAAACGCCATTTCTTCAGCCGGGACGTCGTCCGGCGCTCTCTTTCCCTGATGCAGGCTTGAAAAGGAATCCACCCGGGCCCGTCTCTCTTCATAACTGTCCGGGATAAGGAGGTCTTCGAACCCCACCGGGACAGGGACCATTTCCTTTTGTCCGGCCGCCTCGGGCCCCTCCGGGGCTGTCACGCCACCGGCAGAAGGACCTGCCGTCAACCAGAGCACATCCTCGTCTTGAGCGTCTCTGGGAAACGTCTCCATCAGGGCCGGAGAAAGGAGCGTGCAGACCGGCCCGAGCCATGTCGCCTTATTCCTGTGGATGTAGAACGGCAGGTAGAGCTTGAACTGGGCACGGGTGGCAGCCACATAGTAAAGACGCTTGTCCTCATCCGCCTTTTCCGTCTCGTGCCTTCCGTCCCCTCCCGACTTCCCCAGGTCCATGATCCGCCTGATCTTCGGGAAGGGCCTCCCCTCCTCCAGATGGTGATAGGTATGATACGCCTCCTGATGGGACATGGGCTGGGTGAATCCGCCGGCGACAAAGACCACGGGAAACTGAAGCCCCTTGCTCACATGCATGGTCATGATCTGGACCTTCCCTGACTCGGTCTCGATCTGGTGGATGTCCGCCCCCTCTTCCGCCTCCCACGCGGCGTTTTGATGGAGATCCAGCAGGGCGGATACTCCCCTGAAATCGAGGTTCTTCTTGTAGGCCACCTCCTTCAGATACTCGAAGATCTGGCGGTAATTGGTGTATTGCCGATCCCATCCGATCCCCCCGGCCCCCCGGGCCAGGAGGCCCGAGTCCTCCATGAGCGACTGGAACAGATAGCCCCATCGGCGGGTCATGGCGTGCCCGTTCCACTTAAAGAGGATCTCCTTGATCGGGTGGGTGGGGGGCATCTCGTCATAGGCGTACAGATCCAGGACCTGTCGTTCAAAAAAGGGGGTCAGCAATGCCTGCTTGACGGCCGACCCATCTCCGGGGTCCAGAATGGCATGAAATACCAGACGTGTATACACAGCCTCATCCGAGTCAAAGAGGCCGGGTTTCTTATAGAATGAATAGGGGATTCTCTGCTTTTTGAGTTCGTCTTCCAGGAAAGGCACGTCCGATCTCCCCCGCACCAGGATGGCCATGTCCCCAAACCCGATGGATCGCTCCCCTTTGCCCTTTTCCACAATCCGAATATCCGACCCGGTGAGATGTCGAATCTCCTGTGCCACGAAGCGTGCGAACCTCAGTTTGGCCGGTTTTGGAGACGGCGAGAGACTCAGGTCGACGATAGTCAAGACAGGACGGCCCGAGGGATCCGCGATCGTCTCGGCAAGTGCATCTGCCCGGTCCGGGGCCTTGGTCGCCTGATATCCGACGTCGAACCGGCCTGCCGCGTCCTGGGGCTTGAACCACGCATCGCGACAGAACAGCCTGTTGAATCCCGCTATCAGTGGGGGCTGGGAGCGCCAGTTAACAGCAAGGGAATACGGTCCTCCCTTCTCTCTCGCGAGCGCTTCCATCTCGATTTTTGCAGACAGGTAGGCGTAAACGTCCGCGCCGCGAAAGGCATAGATGGCCTGTTTGGGGTCGCCAATGACGAAAAGCCGGTTCCCGAATTCATCAGGGCTGTCTATGAAGATCTTTTTGAATATCCGCCACTGAACAGGGTCCGTGTCCTGGAATTCATCGATGAAGGCCACCCTGAACCGTTCTCGAAGTCTGCTTAGGAGATCGGCCGCACCCTCGGCATGCAGGGCTGTTTCCACCAGATTCAGCATATCGGAATAGCTGATCCAGCCGTGGACCTGCTTTGTCAGGGTCACATCGGCCTGGAGTTGGTGAACAGCGTCCACTGTCAGACAGTGGCGAAGCTCTTTCAGCCGCTGGGCTGCGTCTTCCAGCCCCTGCTTGACAGCTGCGAGTTCAGGACACACGTGGAGGTTGTCTCCCCCCTTGTTCCATTTTTCGGGGATGAGACAATCCAGCCCTTTCCTCTGGCTGGAACTCACCTCCTGGATACGTGTCATAAATGCGGAAAAGGCGCTGAGATCAAACGTCTCTGTTTTTGCTTTGGAGAAGTACTGTTCAAGAGGAACAACCATCTTTTGAAGGATGCTCCGCTTTGCCGTCGCATTGAAATTGAGGTGATCATACCTATCGGAAAACCCCGGTTCGATCAGGGATCCCACGTTCACGCAGACCGAGTCGATCTCCTCTTTGATCGCCTTGAAATCCCTTCCCCCCAAATCGGGGAGGAGCCTGTCTCCGGCCCGTTCGTTCAGAGATGTCGCCAGCCGGACGACGGCCTTCAGGAACTCATCCTTTTTTTCATTGAACTGGGAGAGATCCAGTGTTTCCTTCAGGTCTTCCCCATAGATTTGAGGCCACATCCGTCGCATCTGCTCTTTCAGGAGGGTCTCATAGAGGGGGCCGTCCTGGATGACCTCGCTCTCTAAGGGGGTGCTGTTTTCAAAGGCAAAGTCCCTGAGAACGCCCTGGCAGAATCCGTGAATGGTGTGGATGGCGGCCCTGTCGAATTCGTCTACGCAAAGCCGCAGTTTTTTGACTGTGGCAGGGTCAAGGTCCGGATCGTTGAGCGCGCCTTCAATCTTTTCCCGTATGCGGACCTTGAGTTCGGAGGCCGCCTTTTCCGTAAAGGTGACAATGAGGACGTTTTCCAGTTCGACATCCGCCTCTTCTCTGAGGAGACGCACCACCAGGTTCTCGATGGTGTAGGTCTTGCCGGTCCCTGCAGAGGCCTCGATAAGACCGTGATGCCCGAGATCGATCTGTTGAATGTCCTCGACAGGCAGGTAGGTCATGGCTGTTTCCTGACCTTGTGCTGGAAAAAGATCCTGAACCGCTCCCTTACCCTGTCAAAGGCACTTTCGGGGATATGGGGGTCGGCCAGCCGCACCAGCAGGGATGTTTCATCGGCGTAAGCCTCCCGCAGTTCGGCGTAAAAGCCCTCCCGACTCCCCTCCCCTATCTCGTCGTCCGACATCGAATGAGGTTTGACCGTTTGCGACGTCGCGGCCTTAAAGGGAAGCCACTCCGGTCTTTTACGGGCCAGATAGTCCGACACCAGTCGGGTGACATAGGTCTCGGCAGCGTTTGGTTCCACGCCATAGGTCCAGACCTTTACATGTTCCTTGTACACCACGTGAAACGTGACGTCCGACTTTCCCATCAATTGCCGCCCGCCCTGGCTCGAAAGACAACAGAGCCAGAAGAGGAGCGGCTCCAGGATATACTTATCCGGGGCGCTTCCCGGTTTCTTCCCGGATCCGGTCAGGACCAGGGCATGCCAGCCTGTGTCAGTCTCTTTCCAGATCCAGGGCAGTTGCCCGTGGACCTCCACCCCCGTCTGAACGGTGTCTCCCGAGGCATCGACCACACCGACCCGAAGGCGCAGCGCCTCAAAACGCTCCACAGAAAACTGGTTGTGGGGGGCGATATACTCGCCGGTCTGCTCACCCAGAAAGACGGCCCGATATGTTATTTCCCCGGATCCCATTTGTGCGATAATCGGGCTCAGGGTCCCGGCCCTCAGAAAAACATCCTCCCTCATCGCCTTCCTGTCCAGTTCGGCGAAGGCCCCCTCCGGGACCGCGCTTGTTCTCTCCAGACGGTCATAAACGCCATCGTAGATCTCTGTGAGCGATTTGAGGTCCATGTCAGGGCTTCCGAAGGCCGCAAACCTGTCCAGCCAGAGGGTGAGAGGGGTCATCTTCAAATGGTAATCCACCGGGAACTCGGAGTAGAAGGGTTCATCCTCCCTCAGGGCCGTCTCTCGAACGGAGGCCTCTTCCTCGTATATGCCCAGATGCCGTTTCAGGCCCTGAGACACCGGGTCTTCCAGGAACATCCTCAGTTGCCTGACGCTCACCTTTTCGATCAATCGATCGTCCTTTCGCGCGCGCTCCCCATCAAGGCTGAAATCAGGGAAGCATGCTTGAAGACGCTCCCTTAGTGCCTCGGGCACGGCCCCTTCGGCTGTCTGCCACAGACCGTTCTCCTGGTAGCAGGCGATTCTGTCGGCAAGGGAATAGTTGACCAGGACATCGGAGACATCGTTCACGGCGTCCGTCGAAAGATATTTCTCGCTGGTCCCCTTGAGCGGGACCTCGGCCACACGAAATCGCTCACCCGGGGGAAGGATCTCCTGCTCCACAACCCTGCGCAACTGATTCACCACGGAACAGGGCTGCATCACGCGATCCTTTTGAAGGTCCCTGGCCACATAGCCGATGTAGAGCTTATCGCGTGCAGAGAGGAGCATCTCCAGAAAGAGATAGCGGTTGCGCTCGGGCAGGCTGACATCCCCGATCCGCCGCTTCCGAAGCCGCAGGTCCAGAGACGACGCGTCCGCCCGTCCGGGAAACGCCCCCTCTTCCATGCCCAGAACATAGACCACTTTGAAGGGGATCGGCCGCATGGGCTGGAGGGCCGAGAGGGTGACGCCGCCGATCAGGTAATCTCCATAACCGCCCGAGATGGATCCGAGGCGCGATGTCACGAATTCCCGAATCATATGGATGTCCAATTTCAGTCCATCCCGCTCCTCATCTGAACCCCCTTCCAGGAGCCGGTCATATATCTTCAGATCCTCGAATGCCTCCGCCAGAGACTTCTGCACCGCGGATTCCCCCCTGAGGTCCGGTGGAACCATCAGGAGTTCATCGCAGACCTTCAGAAACCGGTCGGTCCATTCCTCTCCCGACCCACGCAACCCCGCCAACCCCGTCACACAACCATAGAGGCGTTCGATCACCAGGGAGAATTTCCCCACCAGGTCCGTGTCTCCGGTATGAACATCCTGAAAGGGCACACGCCCGCAAAATGACCTGAAGCCGGGATCCGGCCCCTCATGGGGCGCTCCCTCTTCAGGCGCGGAGAGGATTCTCGACAGCCGCAGCCTCTGAAGCCCCTGTTTCCAGGTGTAGCAGTCATTGGCCGGATATCCCTTTTTCGCCTTATGCGATGAATCGAAGCTGTGAAAAATATTCAGACCTTCGGCCCAGTCGGCCCAGATGCTGACGTCTTCGAAGCGGATCTCCCACCGGTTCATGAAGCAGGGATTCAATAGAAGGTCAAAGACCTCTTTGCGCGAAAACCGTCCTGCGGCCAGGTCAAGGATCCCGGCCACGGCCTGGCCATAGACGCTTTCGATATCCGCCCGCGAGTCCACCAGATTATACGACACCCGCCGGGGCCTCCGATTGAAGACCGAATCAATGGCCGGCTTGTAGGCCGACATATCGGGCACGAAAACGGCGATATCGGTCAGTTGAAGCTGAGGGTCCGCCTCGAGATTGTGAAGGATGCTGTTGTAGACGGTTTCCACCTCCCGGTAGACGCCCGGGCAGGCCATTATCTGGAGGGACCGGTCCTGCGGGCGTCTGTGTGCAGCATCTTTTTCAGTAGAAAGGGTGAGGATGTGGTGTTGAACCGATTCAAGCACGCTCTGTGGATCGGTCGCCTTTGTAAAGCAGGCATTGAAGTCATAATCGGTGAGTTGGCATAAGAGGCGGATATGCTCCCGGCCCGGCTTGCCCCACATGGCCAGGAGTTCGTTGTCCTCCGCTTCCAGGATTTCCCCAAGACTGTGCTCCTCTCGGGTAATCTCAAGTCTTTTGACCGCGCGCCTCTGTATCCACCTCCGTTCCTGAGGCGTCCGGATGTCTTCCCAGAATTCCCGGCAGGGGTTCAAGCTGTAGACAAAGATCGAGTAGTAATCCTTCAATCCACCGATCAGCCCCAGGTGAAAGGGAGAGACCTGGGAGAGGCCGAACAGATGTACGAATTTTGCGGGGGGGGACGCCTCCGAATCGCCCCATGCCCCACCCAGCACCTCGTCGGCATATTCGCCCAAAGAAAGGAGACGCTTTTGAGATATCTGAACATACCGATCCCTCGAATCTCGCATCCTCAGGTAAAGCCTCTGCTGGCATTGCTCCATCCCTTCGGGTCGATGACCTCGGTCAAGCCACTGCCGTATCATGTCGGACCGATGAAACTGATAGGCCTCAAAGAGCTGCACCATCCGATCGGTGAGCTGCCACAGCTTCACGGCATAGTCGGCGCCTTTTCCGCCCTTCGGGTCCAGGAGATATCTGTTCAGGGGCTTAAGGGATGGCTCCTTTCCCTTCAGGCCCATCAGTTCCCTCAAAAGAAACAGTCGCACGTGGCCGCTGTCCATCATCTCCGGGCGGTCTTCCCTGGGATCGAGTCGGCCCAGCAGATTCCACAGCCCCGATTCCAGATGCTGAAAATCCACATTCATTAAGACCGAGCGTTTCTCCGCAAGGGTCAGTTGCAGCCACTTGGTCAGGTTCTGGTTGGGAACGATGGTGAGGGGACCTTCGAGGATGTTAGCCTTTACCTGATTTTCCAGATCAACCATGGCAGCATACTTGTCTGCCAGTGCCTCAAGCTGGTTGCTGAAAAAGAGCTGAATCGCCACAGGGGGACCTCACTCAGGCGCCTCGTGTCCCAGGAGGATCATCCGTTCCTTGGCCGCGGCCTTTCGCTCCGCCTCCCAGCGGTCCCACGCCTCCTTCAGGCGTGACAGTTCCGCCTTCACGTCCAGGGTCTCGCTGGCTTCGTCCTTGCCTGATCCTTCGAGCGATGCCAGACGGTCTTTGAGCGGCCTGACCTGGTCTTTGATCGCCCTCATGGCGGTCAGGGCCTTCTGCTCCCTGGGCGTGGGGACCTCCAGCTGTCCCGGACAGGTCCGGTCGAGATCCTCCACCAAGGGGAACAATGGGGTATCGGATGGCTTCACCGGTTCATTCATTTTTCACTCCTCCTAAAGTCTCTACCAGGAGATCTCTTCGGTTCGTCTACTTACGATGCAAATCCCTCCTCCGGGATGTCCATCGCAGACATATCTTTGCTCTTGATCGCCTTAGCAGCCGCCTTTGCCTCGGGAAGGACGTTTTTGATGAAGTATCGCGCGCTGAAGATCTTCCCCGCATAAAAGGCCGCGTCTTTACTTCCCTTGACAAACGCCTCCCATGCGGCCCTGTCCGTTGGCGCCACGCCCTTTTCCTGTCTCAATGCGTCCAGCTTTTCTTTGGCCACTCCCGCCTCCCACAACAGGAACCACCCCGAAATCACCTTCCCCATCATCATGAGAAACGGGTAGGCATGATTGATGGGGGTCATGAAGTCCTTCTGCCCCGCGCACTGGGCAAAGAAAAAACCGGTCTCGCCCAGGGCCCCGACCGCCTGCTGCACATCCTCTGCAAGGTCTTTCAGATCAGGAACCTCCCTGTACCGGGCAATGGTTTCGTTCATCTCCGCGATCAGGTTCATGAAGTACGCCCCGTTCTTCTGCCCCAGCTTCCGGCCCACCAGATCCAGGGCCTGGATGCCGTTGGCCCCCTCATAGATGGAGGCGATCTTTTCGTCCCGCAGGAACTGCTCCACCGGATATTCCGAGCAGTATCCATAACCGCCGTAGACCTGGATCGCGGTTTCGGTGACCCGGAAGCCGATGTCGGAGGTGTAGGCCTTGCAGATGGGGGTCAACACCTCCACCATGCCCCGCCATTTGTCCTTCCGGGTCTCGTCGGTCTCGATCTCGGCCCGGTCCCCGCAGAAGGCCGTGTAGTAAAGGAGTGCCCGCATACCCTCCAGGTTGGATTTCATCCAGAGGAGCATCCGCCGCACATCCGGGTGCTGGATGATCGGGACACGGGGGGCCGAAGGGTCCTTGAAATTGCGGATGGAAGACCCCTGGATCCGCTCCTTGGCATACTGGAGCGCATGGAGATAGGCGATGGAGGCGCTGGTCACCCCCTGCATCCCCACACCGATGCGGGCCTCGTTCATCATCTGGAACATGATCTTCATGCCCTGGCGCTCTTCCCCCAGCAACTCCGCATAGCAGTCCCCGTGATCCCCGAAGTTGAGCAGGCACGTGGCGCTCCCGTGGATCCCCATCTTTTCCTCGATCTTGGCCACCTCGTAATCGTTGCGCCGGCCGAGGGTGCCGTCGGCGTTGACCAGGTATTTGGGCACCAGGAAGATGGAGA
>JAWOIH010000122.1:0-3457 GCA_046484725.1 Candidatus Desulfacyla sp.
CGTCTTCAAGGACGTCCGCCCAGACGCTTTCGGCCTCGCCCGTGACGACGGAATCGACGTGTTGCAGGGCCTCTTCCGTACGCATGGTGGCGTGAATCCCGCCCATGCCTGGACCCGTTCCTATAATACAGCCATATGCTTTTTTGCTCAAAACTCTTAATCTGAGCAAACACCTTCTTCCCCATCAAAGAAATAAGATGCACCAAGAATTATTTTACAAGAGATATTTTTCGCTCCTTCAGACTTTTACCTTCGTTTCATCATATAAACGATACCGAAAATAACGAGAATCGCGATAATGATGATAAAAAACCATCCGTAATTCATTCCCCACCCCCAACCACCACCCATCATGCCACCACCTTGACCGGTGCTCATCTGGGCAAAGCTGTTGGAAGCAGTTAGTACCAGAACCTCCACGGCTATTAAAAACAGTTTTTTCATTTTCTGCTCCTCCATGGTTGACGGTTTCGCAAAAAGTCTCATTTTCATGTCATTTCGAGCGAAGCGAGAAATCTTGAAATCCTAACACCATGAAACAGCAAGATTTCTCCCTGCGGTCGAAATGACAGATTCACGCCTCACGACTTTTTACGAACGCATCATGGTTGGCATATTCACAAATCAAACACTCCCGCGATACCTTCCCTCTAAGGGAGATCGCACACCGCCCAAACCGAAAAATGCGCTCCCACCTTCTGTCCAACGCCGACCGCACCTTTGGCGAGATAGAGCGCCCACGCCCAGTCAGGTTCGAACATGCTCGTCGTTGAAGACCAGTATCCTTCCCTGACATCTCTGAAGGGATGTCCATGAGGAAGCGCCGGGCTGTGCACGTTGCAATCCACGAGCGATTCCAGTTCATTGATGTTCGGCACCCGCCATGAATAAGTCCCTCCCCGCTGCCGGTTGAGGTCTGTCACTGCTTTGAGCGCTTCCTCCCATGTCGACGGCCTTCCTGTGAGGTCGGCTGATGAGCGCCAGCATAGGTTCGTGAGCCGGTCGACGACCATACTTGCTGCCTCCTCAAAGCGGGGTTCAGGCCATCGCACCCCTGATCGAAATTCTCCGTCCTGTCCCGATCCCGCGCAGGACATGAGTTGTCCCTTTGCGTCATAACAGCGGGTCTGGCCGGTAGCTGGCAGAATGCTGTCCCCCTTTCCTCGAACAGGCCATAACAGGAAAAACTGTTCCTTCTGGCCGTAAAACATGCGTGCGCCCTCCATATGGATATACCACGCATAGGCAGTGTTGACCGCCGCAGTCGTGGACGTCCAGTACCATCCGCTGTATACGTTGACAAAGGGAT
Organism: Candidatus Desulfacyla sp.; assembly: GCA_046484725.1. GTDB lineage: Bacteria > Desulfobacterota > DSM-4660 > Desulfatiglandales > Desulfatiglandaceae > AUK324. Next base: position 1,310 of record JAWOIH010000122.1, read on the forward strand.
GCCCCTCCGGCAAAGCCGGTTTCCTGGTCTGGTGACTCATAAGGCTTCGGAGTTCACGGCGGTTGGGAAGACGCCAGTCGCGAAAACCGAATACATTGTCACGATTCATCGTTGCGATGTAATCGAGGGCTTCCTGCCATGCCAGAGAAAATTCAGACATATTAGCGTTTCTTGTCCACACTAGCCTCGTCAGCCGATCGAGAACCGCATCGTCAAGGACCTCGAATCGCGGTGCAGGCCAGGACACCCCGCTTCTGAAGTCACCGTCCTGTCCGCTCCCGGTGCAATCGATCATGAGGCCCCTCGCATCGTGGCAGGTAATCTGCCCTGTCTGGAGGCGAGCGCTCATAACATTATGCTGGCTCAGCATTGTTCTTCCTCTGGATATTTCTTGGTTCATATGGATTTTGATTCTTTCATGGTGATCCATGTCTTCTCTGCAAGTTCCATGATACTTCCTGCATGAATAGCCTTGAAAGTCATCAGGGTCTATCCTTCAAGGTCTTTTTTCATTCTTTCATATTCTTCCTTTGCGATTTCTCCCTTTGCGTAACGCTTCTTCAGAATATCCAGGTGACTTTCATTCTGTGTCGGCGTCTGGCCTTTCGTTTTCTGATGCTGAACAACGAAATAGATCAGCACTCCAATGACGATCAGGAATATGATCCACATAAACATCCCTCCATATCCAAATCCGTAATGCATCATTTGCCCCCATCCACCGGGACCTTGCGGGCCATAGTAACCTTCACCGGTGCAGGACACAAGCAAACCGGCCATCATCATAAGCGATAATTTAATACATATTTTCATCTTCGGGATCTCCTCATTTTATGGCATCGAAGGACTTCTTCAGCTGTTCCTAATAAGCCGATCTTATATAGCCCGTTGCCTTGTCAATGTGCACCCTGTCAACGAGATCGTTCTTCTCTGTCAATATCTCTGCCTCGAAGGCCCCTCCCGCGTCTTTTATCTTGCCCAGCTTGAGGTTGGGGTTTCTCGTAGACTTCAAATAATCTTTCATCATGGCCTCGGCTTCCTTTGCATCAATGGATTTGCCAGTTGACTGGGATTGTCGTCCATAGCCTCAGCCCATGCCATAGCCGGAACCGTATCCGCCCATCATGTCGGGACCCATGCTGGAACGGTGTCCACCCATCATGCCCGATCCCCTCCTGTATCCATAGCCATGACCCATTCTGAAGGCATGCTCAAACATCACCAGATGCCAGCGGCTTTGAATGAGGATGGCATTCAACACCTCAGCCGTATCGCGATCCTCGGCCTTCTTTACGAGCCACTCATAACGGGGTAATAAATCGCTTTGCAGTTTTGCTCTGAGTTCGTAGGCCTCCGTCAATATCTTATTTTCCACGACCCGGTCTACCTTCTCTTCGCCAGGCAGACCGTAAGCTTCAAACAGTTGTCTTCAAGCGCCCGAGTGACGAGCAGGCGGTCATCCGGATCATCCTCCGCAACAAGTATATTCGTAATAAAGTTCTTGGGGTGTTCCGTCATTCCTTTTTTTATCCGCTCATAAAACGTCAGTGATGATCCTTGTTAGCATCTCGGGGAATCCCGGATTACGGTCTCAAGTTATTGTCGCTTATCTCCTTTCGGATAGGCAATACAGTGAATCCTGTATTCTTGGCTAAGATTGTGATGTAACAGGATGAAGCAAATTTGCGGTAAACGATAAATTGGTGCCCTGGATTTCCGTTTATTGGAGTGCCGGAAATCGTGGGGATTTTTATTGACCCCTCTCAATTTCGAAGCTACACTTTCAAGGTTGACCGAAGGGACAGGCTTCAGTTCCAATTAGACCGTGGTTCTGAATGACGTGTATCTCCTGCGGGGCAGAAAAAGCGTCGGCGCGGATAAAAACATTCCCAATGAAACTGAACCTCACGGCCGTTTGATCATATCGTAAGTGAACGCGGGCGATGGTCTTTCAGAAAACCAACCGGCACTAATCAAGTGCAAGATCAATCAGTGCGAGCGATGTGATGTGAACCCGAAGGTTTCGTTTTACCCCTGCTTGTATGTGAGGTAATACCTACAAGTCCACACCGTTAACGAATACCGACCCGCCCCCCAGCTTGTGGCACGATCAAGCACCTTGTCGATATTCACGCACTTGCTGGGTGC
>JAWOIH010000125.1:0-2824 GCA_046484725.1 Candidatus Desulfacyla sp.
CGCGGATAAACAGATTTTCCCGGTTGAAGCTGCCCACAAACTCATTGGAATCCCTGAATCCGAGGCTGGTCTTGATATCTTCCCGCACCCGGGGCGTGGCCGTGGCCGTCAGGGCGACGCACACGGCATCCGGGAAACGGCCCCTCACCTCGGCGATCTGGCGATACTCCGGCCGGAAGTCATGGCCCCACTCTGAAATGCAGTGGGCCTCGTCAATGGTGAGGCAAGCGATATTAAGCGACGAGAGAAGGGTCAGCATGTTGGGCCGCAGGAGGGCCTCGGGGGCCATATAGAGCAATTTAACAACCCCGTCCTTCACGGCCTGCACGGTGTGCCGATATTTTTCGAGGGATAACGAACTGTTCAAAAAGGCGGCAGGGGCACCTGCCTGGACCAGCTGTTCCACCTGGTCCTTCATCAGAGAGATGAGCGGAGATACCACAATGGTCAGTCCCGGAAACAGGAGCCCCGGTATCTGATAACAGAGTGACTTGCCGCCCCCCGTAGGCATAATGACCAGGGTATCGCGCCGGTTCAACACATTGGCAATGATTTCCGCCTGAAGCGGCCGGAATTCATCGTAACCAAACACCTGTTTAAGGATATGCCTTGCCTGGTTCACCATGCGTCTGCCCTTTATCGATCCTGCATTGTCTGAGCCAGAACACATTTCATCTTCTGCTTATCACTTCCTTAAGACTGGCCGCTTCCGTCTTATCTGTATCACATACATTGGCGCGAAATTCCTTAAAGGCTTTGCACACTCCAAAATCCTGAGATCGGCCATGCCGGGAGACATCTGCGGGCATTGAGGATTTCGAGAATTCTGCAATCTTATGGATATTCCGTATACGTTCTCAATCCAGCGGCATGCAGGGATCGCACAAATTTCTTGTCAAACGTGACTACTGTGGCGACCTTTTCTGTTTTGCATACAACCGCCACGATGGCATCCCCAAAATCAGGAATCTGATCGGGCCAGAGTCTCAGCAGAGATTCAAGGTCAAATTCGTGGGTCAGGCGAAGGCCCGGTAAGCCAATGAGATCAGAAATCATCTCGCGGATCTGAGGTTTCGGATGGCGATATATCTTTTCGAGGACATACACAAACTCGGTCAATACATTAACCACTTTCTTCATATGGTTTTCTCGGCCCGTTCCTTTCTGGCGAGATTGATATCCTCCGTAATGTCGCCCTTGCCGACCTTGACGGCGTTCCTGTATTCAAGGAATCTTCTCCGAACCGGCAGCACGATCGCCTTGCCGTCTTCCACCTTCCATTCCAGGGTATGGCTGACCGAAAGTTTGAGTTGCGATCTGATGGTCTTCGGAATGGTTATCTGGTATTTGGAAGTAACCAATGATTACATAGCCCGTCCTCCTTCCATGATTTTCCTTACAAATAAACGATATCGTAAGGAGGGTGGCTTGTCAAGGCGGGGCGGATTTGGCACTTTTTGGGGATAGATGAGAAGGACTGGACTGGGCGCCGAGCATAAGAAACGCATATGTTCATGCCCGTCCCCATTTTCACCTATTGAAATGTCAAATATAGAACTTGATTTTTCAAGGCAAAACCTCTATGCTGTGCACATGGACTTTATCGCCAGAAAAACAGATCAGGCCACCTTAACCAAGTTCATGTCCATATTTCCTGTCACGGCGATTCTTGGCCCCAGGCAGTGTGGAAAAACGACGTTAGCTCGAACGCTTGCCGCCGATTCCTATTTCGACCTGGAAAATCCTCAGGATCTTGCCCGTCTTGAACAGCCTCAGCTTGCGCTGGAAGACCTGACGGGACTCATCGTCATCGACGAGATCCAGCGGTTGCCCGATCTTTTTCCGCTACTGCGCTATCTGGTGGATCAAGGAAAAGACCGGAAATTCGTCATCCTGGGAAGCGCCTCGCGGGACCTGATCCGCCAGAGCTCCGAATCCCTGGCCGGCAGAATCGGCTATATTCAATTGGGCGGGTTCCGCCTTAGCGATATCGGTCCAGGGGCCATCAAGACCTTGTGGTGGCGCGGGGGATTGCCCCCATCTTTCCTGGCGGCATCGGACAATGAGAGCCTGCTCTGGCGGAACCAATACGTGACGACCTTTCTGGAACGGGACATCCCCCAGTTAGGGATCACAATCCCCGGTCGGACACTTCGCCGATTCTGGACCATGCTGAGCCATTACCATGGCAATATCTTGAACTATGCTGAGTTGGGCCGTTCCTTCGGGATCTCCGATATGACCGTCCGGAAGTACTGCGATATTCTGGAAGGCACCTTCATGGTCCGCATCCTCCAGCCCTGGTATGTCAACATCGGTAAGCGCCTGGTAAAGCGACCGAAATTGTACCTGCGCGACTCCGGGCTCTTCCATGCCTTGCTATCTATTGAAACCCCGGAGCAACTTTACATCTCGCCCCGGCTCGGGGCCTCCTGGGAAGGTTTTGCCCTGGATTGCGTCTGTCGAACCGTGGGAAAAGAAGACAGGGATTTCTATTTCTGGAGCACCCACGCCGGCGCAGAACTCGATCTTTTCTGGCAGGCACGTGGTCAAAACTGGGGGGTGGAATTTAAGTATGAAGACAGCCCCCGGTTGACCCGATCCATGAAGACGGCTGTTGAAGACCTTGAATTGGAGAGGCTATGGGTCATCTATCCTGGGAAAGCGGCATATCGTCTTACCGAACAGATCCAGGTGATTCCCCTTGCAGATATCCACGACACGTGGGATTACGGATAACAGAGCGACATCCCTTCCCTCCTACCGGCAATGCAAAAAGCCCCAATTGAGATGCAACACTTGAAGCGGCTTTGATGTTGCGGAC
>JAWOIH010000129.1:0-3572 GCA_046484725.1 Candidatus Desulfacyla sp.
GCACGATCGATCCCGGTGAAGCCGTCATTGAATTGCTCATTGCGCCCGGCTGCCAAGACCAAGTGGAGGAATTGATAACGGACCTGCGAAAAAGGGAGAGGATAAAGCTTGATGTGCAAGGGATGGAATAGGGAGTAGGGGGGGGTCTTTCTTGCAGAAAACCTACTACATCGCAACCATGGGCTGCCAGATGAACGAATACGACTCGGATTATATGGGTCGATTGTTGCAGGAAGCCTGCTACATGCCTGTCGGGGTTCCAGAGAGGGCCGATCTTGTTGTGATCAATACCTGTGCGGTTCGCGAAAAGGCTGAGCAAAAAGCGTTCAGCCTGCTTGGGCGGATGTTTTCCCTTAAGCAAAGGCGACCGGGCATGATCCTGGGCATTATGGGATGCGTGGCGCAAAAAAACGGCAAAGCCCTTCTTGAGAGGTATCCCGACCTTGACCTGGTCCTGGGAACCAGAGAGCTTGCGCGTTTCAAAGAGATTCTCAAGGAGTTGCAAAAAGGCAAGATCAAAGTGGCGGCCACGGAACTGAGCAGAGGCACTGCTCCTGCCGCACTCAAAGAGGGTTTTTTCAAAGGCAGAGTAAAAGGATTTATCACGATTATGGAAGGGTGCAACAACTTCTGCACCTATTGTGTGGTGCCTTACGTCAGGGGCAGGGAAGTGAGCCGCCCTCCGCACGAAATCATCCGGGAGGCCGAGTACCTCGTAAAAGAGGGCATCAAGGAAATCACGCTCCTTGGGCAAAACGTGAACTCTTACTTGCATCATGAAAAAGATGTGACCGGTTTTGCAGATCTTCTGAGAGTGCTTCAAGGTACTGAGGGTCTTCGAAGAATCCGCTTTACCACGTCTCACCCAAAAGATCTTTCACCTGAACTCATTCGATCTTTTTCTGAGCTGGATAAACTTTGTTCTCACGTCCATCTGCCTTTTCAGGCAGGGTCCAATCGAGTGCTCGATGCGATGAACCGCGGTTATACCCGGGAAACATACATGGAGCTTGTTGGAAAACTCAGAAGGATCCGGGAAGACATTGCCGTGACAGGCGATGTCATGGTCGGTTTCCCGGGAGAAACACGGGAAGATTTTCACTTGACCCTGGATTTGATTAAACGCGTTGAATTCGACGGCCTTTACTCCTTTAAGTATTCAGATCGGGAAGGCACCCGTGCCGCCGGATTTGCAAACAAAATTCCGGAAGATGAAAAGCTTGGGCGATTGTCGGAATTGCAGGAACTGCAAAAAAGTATTACCCTGAAAAAAAACAGAGAAATGATCGGCAAAGAGACCGTAATCCTGGTTGAAGGGAAAAGCAGGAAAGGAAAGCAGCTAACTGGAAGGACTTCGAACAATAAAATTGTCAATTTTATGCATGATGAAGACTTGATAGGGCACTTTGTTAAAGTATTAATTATTGATTCCCATGCCAATTCTTTGCTGGGAGAAATCGTGCGAAGGCCGGAAAACCGGGAAGAGAGAAAGCTCACAGCCGACAGGTGATAGAAGAGATTTCTCGTTTTTCGATATTCGGATTTACAATTCTTATTTGAGGCCTTGCCCATGGGAGCAAGAAGCGTTGATCGAAAAAAAGAGTGCCTCCTCGTTGTGGACGATGATCAGCAGGTGGGCGAAGTGCTCTGCGAACTCATCTCTGCCTTGGGTTTCCCTTGCGAACGATCCACATCAGGACATGATGCGCTGAACAAACTGGAGAACAAAGCTTGCAGCATTCTCCTGGCCGACATGAGAATGCCGGAAATGAGCGGGTTTGAACTCATTCGAATCGCCAGGGAGAAGTATCCTGACCTCAACATCATCGCCATGACCGGGTATATCGAGGAGTTCCGTTTCGTGGACATCATCAACTCAGGCGCGGACGACTTCATTAAGAAACCCATTGATGCCGGAGAACTGGAAGCAAAACTGATCAGAAACATCACCGAGCGCAACCTGAGAAAGAAACTGAGCCGGCTATCCATTACCGACTCGTTGACCGATCTCTTCAACAGGAGAGAGTTTTATGTCCGCCTCAAGCGTGAAATTCTGAGATCGGTCCGGCAGAAGCATCCACTCGGCCTCATTCTTGTGGATCTCGACAATTTCAAAGCATACAATGACCGCCACGGCCACGTTGCGGGCGACGCCGTTCTGAGATCCGTGGGTAGGGCTATCAACAAGAGCATCCGTGAGGGAGTCGACACCGGCTACCGTTACGGAGGGGATGAATTTGCGGTGATTTTAATCGATTCGGACCTGACAATTGCCGAAGAGATAGGAAAACGAATCCAGCAGGCTGTTATCGATGAAACAGGCCTTGTGAGCGCGAGCGTAGGATACGCAATGTACTCGGACCGCATGTCCTTAACCGAATTTGTTTGCACGGCTGATTCGGATCTCTATAAAGCGAAAGACAGAAACCGTCCTGCCGCAGGATATAACGCTGTTTAAAGGGGACCCACGGTTTTAGTTAAGTTCTGATAATAGATATTATGTAAACTAACCCTTAAATCAATGAAACAATGACTCTTCGGCGCCCGCCGGTTCGGCGCCGGGTCCCCAGCCCTTCCGGCGCCGAATATTGGCTTCAAGAAGCCACGTGCCGGAACTTGGCGCACAGTGCGTCTTTTGGATTGCGGTAATCGATAGGAATTGCAATAATTTTTGTTGACACTTTGTACCGGACATTGGTATTAATGCACGACTTAAAGCTGGAGGGCGAAACTGAATGAGCAGTGTGGTCAAGAAGCGGCGCAAGAAAATCAGAAAACACAAGTACAGAAAACAGCGAAAGCTGATGCGGCATAAGAACAAGTGATCCCTCTTGGGGTAGAAAAAGAAGGCAGTCCGAAAGATGCCGGGCTGCCTTCTTCTTTTTTTCTCATCACTTTCCCGAGTCGTACCACCCTCCCCCGGTTTTCTTGCCCAGCCTGCCCGCTCGGATCATGGTCTTGAGCAGATTGGGAGACACCCACTTAAGCTCCTTGTTGAGCTCCTTGTGGAAGTATTCCGTGACAAAATAGGCAATATCAATACCTGTCAGGTCCATGAGTTCAAAGGGACCCATAGGGTAGTTGAGCCCGTTCTTTACCGCGATGTCCACGTCCTGAATGCTTGCAATGCCTTCTTCCACGATTTTTACGGCTTCAATCATATGGGGTATCATGATCCGGTTTACGATGAAGCCCGGCGAGTCTTTCTTGACCTCAACCGTTATCTTTCCCATTTTCTTGGCAAGTTCGGTGGCCGTGGCCATAGTTTGGTCGCTGGTGGCATAGCCCCGGATGATCTCCACCAATCTCATGATAGGCACGGGGTTAAAAAAATGCATCCCGCAAACCCGATCCGGCCTGGCGGTGGCGGCTGCGATTTCCGTGATGGACATGGAGGACGTGTTTGAGGACAGGATCACGCCCGGCCGGCACAGTTCGTCCAGTTCCTTGAATACGCTTTTCTTAAGCGCCAGGTCTTCAATGACCGCCTCGACCACGAAATCCACATCCTTGAGATCGGCAAGGCTCGTTGTTCCCTTGATCCTCCCCATGATATCTTGCTTATCTTCAGC
>JAWOIH010000260.1:0-8812 GCA_046484725.1 Candidatus Desulfacyla sp.
AGGGGCATGACAAGGTGTTTCTCCTGGGGAGGAATTCGATCCACTGGCTGGAGGTCTACTTCGGGGTGTTGAAGACGGGGGCCTGGGCCGTCCCCCTCAACTTTCGCTTCAATGACGACGATCTTCGATATTGCGCGAATGTGGCGGAACCCTCGGCATTCTTCTTTGACGAAGAGTATGCGGAACGCGTAGGCAATCTTCGCGGGGATCTGGAGACCGTGCGTCTTTACAGCGTGATAGGAACAGATGACTCCCATAATTCTGTTCCGCTCGAGGATCTCATCACGAAAGGGGAACCCGATTCGGTCAAGGTTAGCCTGTCGGATGAGGACGAATGCGCCCTCTATTTCACATCCGGCACCACGGGCGCACCCAAACCGGTGCTTCTCAGACAAAAGAACCTGATGAGTGTGGCTGCAACCGAGGCGAGCAACCATGGCTTCATGTCTTCGGACCGCTTTTTGATGATGCCCCCCATGTATCATCTGGCTATCGGTCATCTCCTCGGCGTGATGTTGTCCGGCGGATGTTCAGTGCTCCTTACGGAGAAGATATCGCCCCGGTTTATCGTGGAAACCATCTCAAGAGAACGGATGACCGTCGTTTTTCTCCTGGTTCCCTGGGCCTTCGATCTTCTGAACGCCTTTGACATAAAAGAGGTGGACAAAGAAGCATATGATCTGAGTTGCTGGCGTCGGACTGTCATGGGGGCCCAACCCATACCGCCCGTCGTGGTTCAGCGGCTCAAAGGCTATTTCCCGGACATGGAATACGATACGGTCTATGGATTGAGCGAAACCACCGGTCCAGGGATCATTCACCTGGGGGCGGAGAACGAGAGAAAGGTCGGCGCCATCGGGAGGCCAAGCCTTTTTTGGGATGCAAAGATCGTATCGGATCAGGGTGAAGAGGTGAGCCAGGGCGAGATCGGCGAAATCCTTGTAAAAGGCCCCGGAGTGATGAAGGGCTACTACAAGAATCCGGAATTGACTGCCGCGGTGATCCAGGATGGATGGCTTCATACCGGCGATCTGGGAAAGACCGACGAGGAAGGGTTTATCACTCTCGTGGACAGAAAAAAGGACCTCATCATCAGCGGCGGGGAAAACATCTACCCTGTGGAACTGGAAGGGGTCATTCTCAGGCACCCGAAGGTGCATGACGTGGCGGTCATCGGCGCAAAGGATGATCGTCTTGGGGAAATTGTCGTGGCCGTGATTCAGCCGAGGAAAGGCGAAAAGGTGACAGAGGAGGAGATGGCGCAATTTTGTGAAGAGGAGTTGCCGCGCTATAAGCGTCCGCGAAAGATCCTTTTCGATGAGGTGCCGAGAAGTCCGACCGGCAAGATTGAAAAACCGAAGCTGAGGGCGAAGTATTCTGAAAAGGCGATGTGAGTCTGAAGCAGCAAGAGAAATCCCTTCTTGGAATGCCTGTCTGTTCGGCGAGAAAGTCGAGGTGTTTCAACAGAGGTGCCTCCCGTGGTTCTTTGAAGCCGGGAATATCTATAACTGTTTGAAATAAAAAGTTATCTGGCCTACCAACGGCTTTTTTTGAATTACAATTATGGGTTGACATTGGGACCTGTATGCGATAAAAAGACGTCATAAAGTTCTTGACAACAAAGTCCAAACGGGATATAAAATTAACAATTTAACATATTAAATATTAATAAGCTAAGATATCATTTCTCTATGCACTGGCCGTTCAACACGCAAGGATGAGGATGTCCCTCGGTTTTACAAAAAAGACAGTGTTTGGAATCACGATATTCTGATAGGTTTCCATCGCTGCAAACAGGTCTGCCGCTGAGGGGCATTTTTTTTGATTCACGCCCAGACGGGTTGGGAGATCGTCATATGAAGATGGAAGGTTTCGAAAAGGTCCCCATTGAACCATCCCTTCGCCTCCTCTACACATCCAGCGTCGAGGTCGGACCGCCCATGGTTGTGGGAGACATTTCGTACGGGGAAAGAAGGATCATCCCCATTACAGGGGGGTCCTTTGTCGGCCCCAGGCTTTCGGGGCGGGTCTTGCCCGGGGGCGCCGACTGGCAGGTCATCCGACGAGACGGGATCGCCGAACTGGAGGCGAGATACACCCTGGAGACGGATGACGGCGCATTGATCTATGTCTTGAATAAGGGCATTCGGAGCGGGCCGAAAGAGGTTATGGAGCGGCTGGCCAGGGGGGAGGCGGTTCATCCGGGCGAGTATTATTTCAGAACCCGGCCTGTATTTGAAACCGGCGCAGCAGGGTATCAATGGCTGCACCGTCTGATTGCAGTGGCCACGGGTGAGCGGCTTCCAGACAAGGTCATCATCACGGCCTACGAGCTTACCTGATGGGATTTCTCCCTTTTTTGAGGGACCTGCGCGGCAGACCCGCTTCTCGACCCCCCCTGGCGGGATTGCCTCTGCTGCAGCCGAGGGAAGGAGCTGAATAGAGATGAAGGTGTCCTTTTTCGAGAAGACGGTAATACGATCCGGCGATGTGTTCAACATGGTGGCATCCGCCTCGCTCGTGGCGATGATGCTGCTGACCTGTGCCGATGTCCTCATGAGATATGCGTTCAGCAGGCCCATTATCGGGACCTATGATCTGGTCAGCCTCATGGGGGCCGTCGTGGTCTCCTTTGCCATGCCCTACACCATGCTGAAAAAGGGGCATGTGGCCGTTGAATTCCTGATACAAAACTTGTCAAAGGATACCCAGCGGATCATCGAGACCTTTACCCATCTCATCGCTGTTTCGCTTTTTTCCGTCCTCATCTGGCAGGCTATTATTCTCGCCATGGATATGAAGGCGGCGGGGGAGGTCACGCCGACCCTCCTCCTTCCCTTTTACCCCATCCTCTACTGCATGGCTGTTTGTTTTTTCGGCCTCTGTCTTGCTATTTTGGTCAATCTGTCGCACATCTGGACAAAGAGAGCTAAATAATGGATCCAATACACGTAGGAATCATCGGCGTCGTTTTTCTCATTGCCCTTCTTTTTTCCAATCTTCCGGTCGCTTTCTGCATGGCCCTTGTGGGTGTACTGGGCTTTGGGTATCTGGTATCGCCAGCAGCGGCCCTCAATATCATCATCAAAGATTATTATACCGTGTTCAGTTCCTACGACCTGACCGTTGTTCCCCTCTTTGTCTTCATGGGTCAGATCCTCTTTTACACCGGAATCAGTCGCAAGCTGTATGACGCCGCCTTTGTCTGGTTCGGGCATTACAAGGGCGGCCTGGCCATGGCAACGGTAGGGGCCTGCGCGTGCTTTTCGGCCATCGCCGGGTCCACCAACGCCACGGCTGCAACCATGGCCTCCGTGGCCCTGCCGGAGATGAAGCGACTCAACTATCGCGACGACCTGGCGACAGGCACGGTGGCGTCCGGGGGGAGTCTGGGCATTCTCATCCCGCCGAGCGTGATCTTTATCGTTTACGGCATTATGACCGAGCAGTCCATCGGAAAGCTCTTTATGGCAGGGATCCTTCCCGGCATCCTTCTTTCCGTCCTTTTCATCTTGACCATCTATATCTGGGTTTCTCTGAAACCCGAGATCGCGCCGCGGGTGGAAAACCAGGGCTTCAAAAAGAAAATCAAGGCCCTTGGCGGTCTTATCGAGGTTCTCCTTCTGTTTGTCTTGGTCATGGGCGGGCTTTTCATCGGTGTTTTCACGCCAACGGAAGCAGGGGCCGTAGGGGCCTTGGGCGGTCTCCTTATCCCTCTGGTAAGCGGGCAGCTCACATGGAAAGGGTTCCTGGAGGCCCTCTATTCTTCGACGCGAACTACCTGCATGATCCTCATGATCGTGGCAGGCGCAACGGTCTTCGGCCACTTCCTGGCGGTCACCACCATTCCCAACACCTTGTCAGGCTGGGTCGTGGGCCTCCCTTTTCCCCCCTGGGGCATTATGCTCGTGATCATGTTTTTCTTTCTCATCGGGGGGTTTTTTATGGATGCACTGGGGATGATCCTCTTGACCATCCCCATCTTTTACCCTGTCGCCGTCGCCATCGGCTATGACCCGATATGGTTCGGCGTGGTGATTGTCCTCGTGACCGAGTTGGGCGTGATCACGCCGCCCGTGGGAATCAATGTGTATGTGGTCAACGGCATCGCCAGGGATGTACCGCTGGAGGTCATCTTTAAAGGGACCTTTCCGTTTGTCCTGACCCTGGTGGCATATCTTGTGATCATGGTCATTTTTCCGCAGATCGCCCTGTTTCTTCCGAGTTTTGTGGCCCATTGACGTCATGCGAGCGACCGGCCGATGTGCAGGCGTGTGGAAGTATTTTCAAGGAAGACGGTTTTTGCACCGGGTGTAAGACGGTGGGCATTATAGGCAACACAACCATTTAACAAAGAAGGAGGCAGCGAAATGAAAAAGGGTTTTACTGTGGCAGGGTTGGTTTTGTTGGGAGCATTCTTTCTTTTTGCGGTGATGTCTGTCCCAACGGTCGAGGCGGCAACCTATAACTTTACTTACAGCACCTTTTTCCCCCCAACACACATCCAAACAAAGGTCCCCCAGGCCTGGGCAAAGGAAATTGAAGAACGATCCAACGGTCAGATCAAGATTCAGATATTTACGGGAGGCTCTTTGACTCCGGCCCCCCAGATCTACGACGGCGTCGTTAAAGGGATCTCCGACTTCGGCCTGTCGGTCTTCGCCTATTCAGCGGGTCGGTTCCCTGTCCTGTCGGCCGTTGACAATCCCTTCGGCTACACCAACGCCTATGTGGCGACACGGGTCATCAATGAGCTGAACAGAAAATTTAAGCCCAAGGAGCTGGACGACGTTCATGTCTGCTATCTCTTCGCGCACGGCCCCGGACTCCTCCATACGGCAAGGAAACCGGTCAAGACGGTGGAGGAGGTAAAAGGCCTGAAGATCCGATCCACCGGAACCAGTCAGTTGATCGTCAGGGCGCTTGGGGCCGCCCCCGTGGCCATGTCCCAGGGAGAAACCTACGACGCCCTGAAGAAAAACATCGTGGACGGCACACTGGTCCCCATCGAGGCGCTGGAAGGCTTCAAACAGGGCGAGGTCCTGAAATATACCACGCTCAACTACAGCAGCGCCTATACCCAGGGGTTCTTCGTGGCCATGAACCTCAAAAAATGGAACAGCCTTCCCCCGGACCTTCAAAAGATCATTACCGAGGTAAGCAAGAAATACGAAGACATCACGGCCAAGGCGTGGGGGGACAGCGACGAGTCGGGACGTGAGTTCTGCTTGAAGCTGGGCCATGAATTTATTCCTCTCTCGGATGAGGAATCTGCAAAATTCAAAGAGGCCATGAAGCCGGTCTTTGACGAGTATATCAAGGGCGCCAATGCAAAGGGCGTCGACGGCGAGGCGGTGTTCAAGGCGGTGCAGGAGATGGTCGACAAGTACAGCAAGGAATACAAGTAATCTTCCACTCGTTGCAGGGCCTTGCATGGACGAATCCATGACGGCCTGCAATGTCACGGCACGGGGTCGGGGTTTTTCCCGGCCCCGTGCGAACCATAGCGCAGCAAACCGTTGCCTTTTTATCCATCTGTCCATCATTCAATCCCCGGCGTAACCATTCACCCCCCTCCCAAAAGCTGGGGGGCCTGAGTGGAGTGTTGTCGGCAGCTCAAGCAGAGAACATTGCACTTCCACGGGGGGCGGTTGACCTTCAACAGACGGTCGGAATCGGCTCTTCCCACTACCCGGGCGTTCTGAACGCAATTTTCCATAAACCGCCATCGAGGCTTCAGGCCTGAAAGCATGACCCCGGCACCTCCCATCATTTTCCTGACACGTCCTGGACGGCTGAACATCGAAAGGGACGCCTGATTTTTCGATATATCGGAAAGGAAATCCATGAGACAAAAAGGGATGGCCCTGGATAAACGGGTTCGGGCCGTGACAGAGGCCGCTGCAGAGCTTTTCAGCACGCGAGGATTCATCGAGACGAGCATGGAGGAGATCGCCCGGACCGCTCAAATGAGCAAAGGGGGAATCTATCATTACTTTAAGAGCAAGACGGAGATCCTTGATGCCGTCGTGTCCGACTTCATGGATCATGTGCTTGCAGATATTGAAGATCAGCTTGCGGGGTTGGAGGATAGGGAGGAGAAGCTCTCCTTTCTGGTCCGCCGGCACGTGGACATCTATATCCGTCATATGCACGCGGCTCGCGTGTTGCTGAAGGCCGCAAACAATCTCCCTTCAAGCGAACGGAAACAGCTCACTTCAAAAGAGCGACGCTATTATGATGCGGTGGCCGGCGTCATCACCCCGTTTCTGGGCGAGGCGAGGGACAAGGGCATCCTGACAGCGGCCACCTTCTCCCTGCTCGGCATGTGCAACTGGATCTATTCCTGGTATGATCCAAAAGGGCCGATCGATCCGGAGCGATTGTCGGAGATCATCATCGCTATTTTTACCAGGGGGATATGCCATGTCGGAACGAAGAAAGCGCCAGGCCTGGAATCGCCAAATTTCACTGCATAAGTAGGTTGCCTACTCGTACCTCAGGGCCTGGATGGGATCCAGTTGGGCGGCCTTCCTGGCGGGGAAATATCCGAAGATAACGCCGACCGCGGCGGAAAAGGCAAATGCGGTCACCACGATGCCTGCCTGGAAGACAAAGGGAACGTCAAGGACTCTGGCGCCTGCGCCCGCTGCTCCAAGGCCCAGCAGAATGCCGCACACCCCGCCGAAGGACGACAAGATCACCGCCTCCACCAGAAACTGCATGAGAACATCCCGCTCCCGGGCCCCGATAGCCAGGCGGGTGCCGATCTCCCGGGTGCGTTCCGTTACCGATACGAGCATGATGTTCATGATGCCGATCCCCCCCACCAGAAGGCTCACGGCTGCCACCGCGCTCAACAGGGCGGTCAAGACGCGGGTGGTGCTGGTGAGCATGGAAACGATTTCCTGCATGTCCCGCACCGTAAAATCGTCTTCTTTGCCCGTGGCGATGCGACGGCGTTCGCGCAGGAGCCGTTCGATTTCGGCCTTGGCCTTTTCTGTTAAGATGCCATCCTTGACCGATACGGAAATGGAGGCCACGTCTGTATTGCCCACCAAACGGCGTTGCAGGGTTCGAAGGGGAACGAGCACCAGATCGTCCTGGTCGGTGCCAAAGCTGTTTTGACCTTTGGGGGCCAGAACGCCGATCACCTTGAAGGAGATTTTCCCCAGGCGAATGGTTGCCCCAAGGGGATCCTGGTTCGCGAAAAGTTCCTTGCGCACGGTTTCGCCCAGGATGCAGACCGACGTTCCTGCACGGATCTCGCCTTCAGTAAACGTTCTTCCCAAAGAGAGAGACCAGTCCCGCACCGCCAGATACTCGGAGGTGGTTCCCAGGACCCGGGTGGACCGGTTTGAATTGCCGTAGATGGCCTGGGACGTCTGTGAGGCTATGGGGGCCACAGCCGACAGGCTGGAGATTTCCCGCTGGATGGCGGCCACATCGGCGGCCTTAAAGGGCTTGCTCTCCCCGCTGGCGCCGCCCGGTCCGTGCCGCATCTGGCCGGGCCGGATGTCCATCAGGTTGCTCCCCATGCTGGAGATGTCCGAGGTGACCTTGGCGGTGGCGCCCTGGCCCAGGGTCACCATGGTGATCACCGCGGCCACGCCGATAACGATGCCCAGGACGGTCAGGGCCGACCGGAGCACGTTGCGGCGAATCTCCCTTAATGCCAGTATGATGTTTTCCCAGAGCATCGATATCCGACTTCCTCAGGCTGTTTGATTGCCGTCAATCCGGCCGTCCACAAAATGGATATGACGCCTGGCATAGGCGGCCATGTCCCGTTCATGGGTCACCATGATGATGGTGATTCCGCGACTCTGATTGAGATCCACCAGGAGTTCCATGATCTCCCGGCTCCTGACCGAATCCAGGTTGCCGGTGGGTTCGTCTGCCAGGAGAACCTGGGGGTTGGTGACGATGGCGCGGGCAATGGCCACCCTCTGCTGCTGGCCCCCGGAAAGCTCGGACGGCGTATGGGTTTCCCATCCCCCGAGCCCCACGGCCTCAAGGGACGACTGCGCCGTTCTGTGCCGGTTGCTGCGGGAAATGCCCCGGTAGATGAGGGGCAGTTCCACATTCTCCAGGGCCGTGGTGCGGTTGAGTAGATTGAATCCCTGAAACACAAAACCCAGATAATGGCGCCGCAACAGTGCCCTCTGGTCCCGGGAAAGATCTCTTACCTCAAGCCCTTCGAACAGGTAGCTTCCGGATGTGGGAACATCGAGGCATCCCAGGATGTTCATGCAGGTGGATTTCCCCGAACCGCTGGCCCCCATGACGGCCGCAAAATCACCCTTGTTGATTTGCAGGTCCACATCCCGAAGGGCGTGAACCGCTGCATCGCCGCTGCCGTAAATCTTAGTGACCTGCCTCAGTTCAATGAGAACCGGGGGGGATGATATGGATGCCTCCATGGATTATCCCTTCCCGTCGGTCTGACGTTCCAGGATGACCTCCATACCGGGCGTCAGGGCGTTGCCCACCACCTGGGTCTTCACGCCGTCGCTGACCCCGACCTGGATGGTCACGGCCTGAGGTTGACCGTTGTTGAGTATCCAGATCCGTCGACCATTGCCTTCCAAGGGCCTTTCTTCAGGAAACCTTAACTATAAATTTAAAGGAACAACTACCCAGGGAAATATTGCCCAGACATCCTCCCAGGTTAACACCTCACAGCTTAATATCTCAGGGATCGGGGATGGTTTGTCTTACAATAAAGATAATATCAGCACTGCTGATTCCAAACCTCTGGCTAATGTTAAGGTGAGCCTTATTGTAACCTACGTACTTACAGGTAAAATGA
>JAWOIH010000302.1:0-4757 GCA_046484725.1 Candidatus Desulfacyla sp.
TCCATAACCCTTTAGCAAACTTCATGCCTGAAGGGCAAAACATGGGTTTATCCTTCAAAATCAAATGGATAAATAGATTTAGGAAATCTCTGGAAAGCGGCCTGTCTTTGGGGCATTTTGTAACACCGCGTCAGGCCATTGGCATTTAACATATTGTTATCATTTATGAATAGTGATTACAGGGCGAACATGGCCAAATGTTACAAAATTACCCTTTTTAACGGGAGGCTCGATCTTCCCGTTCACTACCCACGGACCCCTGACAACGGGTATTTTCGTTGACTTTTGGAAGGTGTGGGTGTAAGAAACGCAATATATCTGAATTGATACAAAGTTCCGCCACTATTCTTGAAAAGATCTTCTTCTTTTAACTCCTGGCCCAGACGGATCCGAACCAATGCTCTGCAGTGAAAAGGTCAGGCCTGGAACAGTCCATCGCCTGATGTAAATAGGCAAGGGTCGCACTCTCCGAGGAATAGGCTCGCCCCTACCCTACGGGCTGGAAGCGGAGCCGGAGGCCAGGGCGGTCCCAACAGGGAAAAGAGGATTTGAAATGGCCTGAAATCTTACCAAAACCCCGTTATTCCGGACACATGGATGGCGGGGTTTTGTTTTTTTGGCCAACGGGGGCTGCCAGGCGCCCGGGCCTCTCACCAAAGATAGGTTTGGAATTCCTTTTCTGGACAGCCACTTGAATGGAGAAGCCATAATGACGACAAGAGAAAAAACAGCCTCGGTGATCCCTGTAGACCGCCTTGAGAAGTCGATTCTCTCTCTGCGCGGCCAGAGGGTGATTCTCGATGCGGATCTCGCGGCCCTCTATGGCGTGACCACAAAAAGACTCAATTAACAGGTGAGGCGAAACCGGGATCGCTTTCCCGAGGATTTTATGTTCCGTTTGGCCCCTGAGGAAAAGGCAGAGGTGGTCGCAAATTGCGACCACCTTTCGAGGATCAAATTCTCGGCTGTTTTGCCTAATGCATTTACAGAGCACGGGGCAATCATGGCAGCCAGTGTCCTCAACACCCCCAGGGCCATCCAGGCGAGTGTTTATGTTGTTCGTGCATTCGTGAGGCTGCGTGAAATGCTGGCAGGGCACAAAGAACTCGCCGTCAAACTTCATCAACTTGAGTCTCATCTCAAAGATCACGATGAACAGATTCAGATGATTTTCGATGCCATCCGGCAACTCATGGCGCCGTCCGATCCCCCGAGAAAACGAATAGGTTTTGAAGTCGATGAGCCGAAACCGAAATATGCCAAAAAAGGTAAAAAGTGAACAGTTATATCTCTGCGGAAGCCCTTTCTTCCGCAACCTGGTGGCCGACCGCGTGCGCTTCGGCCTGATCCGCCGCTTCTCGCACAAGGCCCAGGTGGCGGACAGGTCCAGTTTCGTGAATTTGGTGAGTTTGGTGGATAGAGGACGGAAGGTGAGGCGGCAAGGGGGTGCGTATCCAGCATCGAGCATCCAGTCCCGCTGAAGACGGGATTTACGCTTCACTCCAACAAGGAATCAGCATCCAGCACCCGGCAACCAAAACATATTGACTTTTATTATGGTTTTTCTATAGATGGTAAGCGGCAATCATGCCAGCCGGTCTTGTTCTCTTTGAACATGACGAGAGGGAAAGATGATTCAGACGGTCCCTGATCAACCAAAAACCCCGTTGCTCCGAATAGATGGAGGGCGGGGTTTTGTATTTTGCGTCCGGTGAATGAGAGGGCCAAAAGTGAATTCAGGCCGTATCCCGTGTTCTTTGTCGGCTATCTATGAAAGACTATTACGAGACCAACGTCACTGAATACCACGAATCCACCGTGCAGATCGATCCGTCTTCGTTCCTGAAGCCCCTGGCCCGCCGCCTCACTCCCGGTGCGACGATCCTGGATGTGGGGTGTGGTTCGGGAAGGGACATGCGCTGGTTCAGGGAGCGGGGGTTCAGGCCCACGGGGCTCGAACGGTCGCCATCGCTCTCCGCACTGGCCCGCGCCCATTCCGGCTGCCCTGTGATAGACGCCGATTTTGAGACCCGTGACTTCTCAGACCTCTCGTTCGATGCCCTGGTGCTTGTAGGCGCCCTGGTCCACATCCCGCACGGCCGGTTGAGGCAGGTCCTTGAGCATATCATCGAGTCGCTCGTTCCGGGCGGCCACGCCCTCATTACCTTGAAAGAGGGCCGGGACCCAACAGAAACATCCCACGGCCGTACATTCTATCTCTGGCAGGACGCTGATCTTCGCAGCATATTTGCCGATCTGAACCTCACAGTGGTGGATTTTTCCCGGGACGTCTCCAAGGTCCGCGACACCGACATCTGGCTTGGATACGTTCTGCAAAAAGAGATCTGACTGAAATTTGAAGGGCTCTGAATCGAGTTGAATATGAAGCCTGAAACGGAACGTGGGATGGATCACCTGGTTCAGCGTATCGCCGAACTGGCAGCCGAAGTGCGGACACTTGCCGATATTGCTGAAAAACAATACGCCATTGAGGTTCAAGACCTTCTGAAGGCCCAGGTTCGCGATCCGGTCTGTATTGAACGATGCCTCGATGGGATGCTCGATTTCTGTTTTCATGACGGGGTCCTGATCCTGTATAAGAAGCTCTGTCGATATTATTACGATATCGACCCGGCGGCAGCGGCTGAATACGTTTACGCCTATCGGGATATGTGGGATGAGCAGGATCAATCTTGAGATCAGGGACTGAGTTCAAGGAGGGAAGGTGAGAAGCGTCTTCTCTTGCTGAAAAAAGGAGTCGGATTTGATAATCTATGAAATCATCTGGAAACAGAAATTCGTCGACAAGTTGCTGATGAAACATAGCGTTTCCATTGAAGAGGCGGAAGAGGTGCTGGTGAGAAGGGAAACAGGGCTTTGCCTATCTCCGCCCGGGACATGGATTCCGCAGAAAGGAGCTATTATGAAAGACAACGAGCATCAAGTACGTGAACCGCTGCCCGAGGCTTTTGCGTCCGAGGACGAGGCAGGGGAATTCTGGGACGCGCACAGCACTGCCGACTACGAAGAATATCTCGAACCTGTTGATGCGGTCATCGATATCAGGCGCAGAAGATTCGAGATAGAGGTCGACCAGGAAACATTCTACGCCCTCAATGAATATGCCAGGAAAATCAACATTCCTGTGAAAAGCATTGTCAGCAACATCTTAAAAAAAGAGAATATTTCATCTCTTTAGGCGAGTCGATGCAGCAGAGCGGAACCTTTGGGCTGTAGATGGTTACCCCCGCTTTAACATGTTGAGATCAGGGCTCTATTGAGGAATTCTGAATTGAGGAATTAAGGAATTGGTGGAATGAGACAACAGGGGAGAGATGACCATGGCGTTTTCACCGGATAAGCCGTTTAACACCCTGCCGCTGCTTCCCCCCAGAGTGGATCTCGAAACCAAACCGGTATTGAAAAAGCTGGTGGACGCCAGCCAGTCTCTTGCAGAGCTGAAAGGGTACGTAGAACTCCTGCCCAACAAGTCCATTATCATTAATTCCATCATACTGCAGGAGGCAAAAGACAGCTCTGAAATCGAAAATATCGTGACAACCCATGATCAACTGTTCCGGTCAATTGCGGCCAATAGGAAATCCGTGGATCCAGCGGTCAAAGAAGTCCTGAATTACCGCAATGCCCTTTACAGGGGTTTTTCCCTGGTAAAAGATCACGACATACTAACCACCAATACGGTCATCGAAATTCAGCAGGAGTTGGAACAAAACCGGGCGGGGATCAGAAAGCTTCCCGGGACAAAGCTGGTTAACGACAAAACCGGTGAGGTCATGTATACTCCGCCCGAAAATGAAAAAACAATCCGGGATTTACTTGCAAATCTCGAGAGGTACATCAATACGGATCAGCAACCCATCCATCCCTTGATCACACTGGCCGTTATTCACTATCAGTTTGAATCCATCCATTCATTTTATGATGGAAATGGAAGAACCGGGCGAATCATCAATGTGCTGTACCTGGTCATGAAGGGATTGCTCTCTCAACCGCTTTTATATCTGAGTAGGTACATAATTCAGCACAAATCCAATTATTACACATTGCTGAGAAAGGTAACCGCTGAGAACGCATGGGAGGAATGGATATGCTTTATGCTTACGGCCATAGAAAAAACCGCGGGTCATACCCTGGTCTTAAGTAAAGAGATCGTCGGGCTAATGGAAAAGGTCCCCGAATCCATACAGAGCGAATGGCCCAAAATCTATACCCATGAACTTGTGGAAACCCTCTTTTTGAACGTATACACGAGGATAGACCATTTGGTGGAAAGGAACATCGCCTCCCGCAATGTGGCTGGAAGATACCTTAAGGAGCTGGAACTTATGGGGATCTTAAAGAGAGAGAAAGTCGGGCGGGACGTTTTTTACATCAATACCGGGCTGTATGATTTGTTTAAGCGCTTTGGAAATATGCACTGATAATGGAAATATCAGGGCATATTTGGGAGATGCACACCGCTACCGTGCATATCTTAAGATCAAGCCAGGTAACGTGTCCACAAAATGATATGAATCATCTGACAAAGAAATCTACTGTCAAACAACGGGCAAGCGAAGAGCAGGGAACGGAGGCCGGTGGCCAGAAGGTGAGAAGATGAGGGGTCAGGGGCCAGGAATCAGGAGGCAGAGGACGGTAGATCGTAGGTTGGGTGGAGCGTAGCGAAACCTCTCCGAGCTGTAGGCTCTACCCTCTGGCCTGTAAGCCTACGGGCTGGAAGCGGAGTCGGAAGCCAA
>JAWOIH010000402.1:0-10931 GCA_046484725.1 Candidatus Desulfacyla sp.
AACCGTAATCACAGATAAGCTTCACGGCACGGGTGGTAATGCCCTTGTCCCAGTATGGCTCACCGATAAAATAACCCAGCTCAGCCGATTTGCTGTATACGTCATCCTGTTTGTGTAGGCAACATAGGCCTGCACAAACAGGATGACGTATACAGCAAATCGGCTGAGCTGGGTTATTTTATCGGTGAGCCATACTGGGACAAGGGCATTACCACCCGTGCCGTGAAGCTTATCTGTGATTACGGTTTTAAGGAACTCGATGTTGTCAGGATCTGCTGGCCATCGCCGCCGCGGTGGTTGGCACCCTGCTGTTGCTGGCACCGGGGATGGGCTGGGAGTACCAGGTCGTCATCTTCGCCGTGCTTTCGGTCGCCTCTATCCCGAGGAAATCGAGGGTAGGGGGGATCTCGATGATATCGTCCGCTATGTCTCTCACCTTGTCGTCTCCCTCTGTGGCGATGGCGATCACCGGACCCTTGCGGCTCTTGATCTCGTGGATATTGCTGAGCATCTTTTCGTGCATCTCATCCTGGGGGATGACGGCCACCGTAGGCATTTCGGGATTGATCAGGGCAATGGGGCCGTGTTTCATCTCTCCTGCCGCATACCCTTCTGCATGGATATAGGAGACCTCCTTGAGCTTCAAGGCCCCTTCCAGCGCAATCGGATAGTTATATTTCCTCCCCAAAAACAGCCAGTTGGTGCAGCGGCAATACTTCTCTGAAATGGCCTCGATATGGTTGGCCTGGGCCAGCACCTTCTGTATCAAACCGGGGAGGGCCTCAAGGGCACGGATGGCCTGGATTCCCTCGGTCAGAGAGAGATTCTGGTGACGGCCCAACAGGAGGGCCAGGAGGGTCAGGATGGTCAATTGCGAGGTGAAATTCTTGGTGGAGGCCACGCCGATTTCAGGCCCGGCATGGTTGTAGATGCCGGCCTCCGTTTCCCTTGAAATGGAACTCCCCACCACGTTGATCACCCCGAGGAGGCGGGCTCCCTTCCGTTTGGCCTCCTTGATGGCCGCGAGGGTGTCGGCGGTCTCTCCTGACTGGCTGATGGCCACGATAAACGTGTTGGGCGGGAAGTTGAGTTTCCGGTAGCGGAACTCCGAGCCAAGACCCACCTCCGTATCGATCTCGGTCAGTCGCTCAAAGATATATTTTCCCACACTGGCGGCGTAATAGGAGGTCCCGCAGGCTACCAGGACCATGTGCCGCGACTGCTTGAGACTCTCCCATACCGGCATGATCCCCCCCAGTTTCGGGACCCCCTCTCCCGGCTCCAGCCTCCCCCGGATCGCGTTTTCGATGGCCGCCGGCTGTTCATAGATCTCCTTGAGCATGAAATGGGGAAACCCGTTCAGTTCCGCGTCCTCTGCACGCCACTCCACGGTCTCGGTGCTCCGCTGGACCGGCGTGGCCTGGGCCGTGGAGATGGAAAACCCGTCGGCCGTCACGGTCGCCAGTTCGTTTTCCTCTAAATGGACCACCTTGTTGGTGTATCGAACCATGGCCGCCACATCCGAGGCAACGAAGTGGCCGTCATCGCTAACGCCTATGATCAACGGGCTCCCCCGTCGGGCCACGACGATCTGGCCGGGGGTCTTGCGATGAATCACGCCGATGCCGAAGGTCCCCTCCACCTGGGCCATGGTCTTTCGGACCGCGTCGCTGAGATCGCCGTTGAAATGGAGCGCGATCAGGTGGGCCAGGACCTCGGTATCGGTCTCGGACCTGAAGGCGATCCCGTCTCTTTCCAGCTTCTTTTTGAGGACATGGTAGTTTTCGACGATCCCGTTATGTATGACAAATACGTTATCGTCCCGGTCCCGCTGGGGATGAGCGTTTTCCTCTGAAGGCCTCCCGTGGGTGGCCCACCGGGTATGGGCGATGCCGGCCGTGCCCCTCATCTCCAGGCCGTTCACCTTATGGGCCAGTTCTGCAATCTTTCCAACGGCCCGCTCCCAGTGAATGGTTTCACCGTCCTGAACAGCCAGGCCCGCGGAGTCATACCCCCGATATTCGAGTCTCTTCAATCCTTCAAGCAGTATCGGCTTTGCCGGTTTCCGCCCCACGTAGCACACAATCCCACACATACCAAGATCTCCTTAATCTCTTTCTTGCGATATGAACCGGAGCATAATCATTTGCCAAAAGATATACAACCCAAAACTTGATATTTCCCCTCCTCCGCATGTCGGACCCGGTCTTTGATTGCAACCGTTGTCACTATTGACCCTATATGGTATGGTATTTTGAAGCGCGATCCGTATGCCGCCCCAATTTTCACCGGCGGCGCTTGCAGGGACCTTCCGGGGGTGGGTGTGCGAACACCGTGAATATTCGATAATTCAGTCGCGAAACCGACTATTCCGTCGTTAAAAAGAGCCAGAGGTCAAACCATGCCTACCGGCGCATGCGGGATCAACTGTGATGTGTGCAAATTGCGTCTTTTGGGGCTGTGCTCCTCCTGCGGCCCGGGGAGGAGCCAGGAAGCCCAGAGAAAGCTGTCAGCCCAGAAGGCCGTCTTTGGCGGGACCTGCACGATTCTGGCCTGTGCAGCCATGAACCGGATCGGCTACTGTTTGAGAGACTGCCACGCCTTTCCCTGCGAGAACTTCAGCGCCGGGCCATACCCGTTCAGCGAGGCCTTTTTGTCCATGCAGGACCGCCGGCTGGACAGTGGGCCCCCTCCCCTGGATCATAATGATAGACCGATTCGCGTTCCCTCCGAATTCTGGGAATCGTTGCGGGCCAAAGATACGAACATCCTGCTCAATCTGACCCTGTTTGACCGTCACCCCTCTGGAGGCCTGATCTTTCGTTTTCTGCGGGAAGACATCCTGGTGGACATGGAAAATGCATGTCTGAAAAAACAGGCGGGGAACGATTGGAAAACCGCCGATGATCCCCTCCTTGAATTGATTACCCTCCTCTATCTCAACCATGTGAGTTCCCTTCACCCCCTGGGGAGGGATATCGTGGGCGTCAAGGACCTCAAGGAAGCCCATTACTTCAAGGGGCGGCATGAATTGCGGCTCGCTCCCCTCCTGGAGCGGTACGGAGAGGACCTGTCCGGGTTTGAATCAGCAGCCGGTTATTATGAAGGGCAGCCACTTGACATGGCAGACGTGGCCTACCGGTTCCTCCCCTTTCCGAGGGTGCCGCTCTATTACCTCCTCTGGAAAGGGGATTCAGAGTTCGAGCCCAAGATCTCGGTCCTGTTTGACCGCTCCATTGAGGAGTGCTTCTCAGCTTCCGGTATATGGGGGTTGGTCAATTTGGTCTCCTTTGCCCTTCTGAAAGGCCCCCGAAGGAAGCTTGACGGGTGAGTAAAGTGTGGCGCACCAGAGAATTGCTGTGGTCGGCTGGATAAACCTCTGCGGCGGTCCGGGCTTGGCGCAGGCCATTATCTCCCTGCCGATTCCGGCATTGAGGCCGCCGGCTTTCCGCGGTGGATGGTGGACAGGTTCGTAGAGAAAAAGCTTCCCCGTTTCAAAGAGACGTTTCCTGAGTATGAAAAGTATCAGGTGGTCGGGGGCATGGGTGGACAGGTGGTGAAGGACGATGTGGGAAGGTATGCGGAGAAGACCGGGCTGCATGTGTTGACCCAGACCGATCAAGGCGGAGCGGCCCTCTTGAACCGCGAAGGATTTGAGCCAAGGATGTTCGAATGATGTGCCGCGGTCGGGCCTCTGATTTGCGGTAAATTTACAAGTGTCCCATTCCACTCAACATGGTTTCCCCCACGGAAGACGCTTTCTGATGGATCTGTGTTGCTTTCGTCTCATCCGGGAGTTTCTTGTGGTGGGTGCATTTAGTCTTTTTTGAATCAGGCCTCCCAAGATATTATGGGTGTTACGAAGGGCGTTTAAATTTATGGGGGTTGGACAACGGAGGTCATCTCACAGATTTTTGATGACCCGAAATGTTAGAGATGTCAAAAAGATATCTTGCCATTTCGAACAGTTGGGATTTGGAATCTCGCCACCAAAAATCTGGCTTTCAGGAACGGGTGATGTGTGTCCAAAAACCCTCTCAGTTTCTAACCTCTTGTTTCCTTTGATTTCTTTCTGATATATTTTTCTTTTTGACAGGAACAATATGGGATTGTCCCGAAGGCCCGAATGCCGTCTATGCATTGCCCTGTTGAAAACGCCCTAAAACCAATCTTTTCGGTAGTGAGCGGGTGCCACCGATTTTTTTAACAGCCTGAAAAAGCTGATTTATGGATGGACACTGAATACTTTTTGATTTCAAATACGCGCGTGGAATAGTAAATATACCCCATACATTTGCCTCGCGATTGGTGGCGTTCTGCTCGAAAAGGCAGGACACTTCCAAAATTTCTATTAATTTTGCGGAGGAATACAGCCACGAGAACGAATGCTCTCCATCACCAGTCTGTTCCTGATCATGAACGGCAAAGGAGATGAAACCATGGATGATTCAGAAAACAAATCAAAACGGCGGCATTGGGCGATGAGGTTTGTCCTCAGCAAGGGATTCATTATTGCCATCGCCATTGTGGTTGTTTATACCCTGTCAGGATTTTTTCTGGTGCCTTATCTCATCAATCGCTATGCCACCAGATTCGCCGATGAAACGCTCAGGTGTCGCTTGATCATGGAAGAAGTCCGCGTGAACCCTTACGCCCTCACACTGGACATCAAGAAGTTTGACCTCAAGGAGACCAACGGCTCTCCCCTGATGGCATTCGAGGAATTATTCGCTAACTTTCAGGTCTCCAGCCTGTGGCGCTGGGCTTTTACCTTTGCCGATGTTCGGCTGGAAAAGCCCTCCCTCCACATTGAGGTCATGGCTGACGGCGGGATCAACCTCATCGATCTTGTGGATAGGATTCCGAAAGAAGAAGATACAACCGGCTCAAAAGGCAAAAAATCCGGAGAGAAAGGTGAAACCCTCCCGCGTTTAGTCCTGGACCACATTGCCCTGAACGAGGGCCGGCTCGTATTTACGGATTTGTCAAACGCCACCCATGCCAGCGTAAACCTCGAACCTCTCAGTCTGGAACTCAAAAACTTCACCACCCTCCCCGACAAAAAGGGAATGCATTCCTTTGAAGCGACCCTCCCGCATGGGGGGACGTTCCGGTGGACCGGTGAGATGTCCACACGGCCCCTCTGGTCCGAGGGAAACATAGCGGTGAAGGGTTTCAATGTGGCCACGGCATGGGAATTTCTTCAGGATGAGATCCTTGTGGGAAAGCCGGAAGGGAAGGTGGACTTTAGTGCCGCATACCGGTTCGCCCATGGCGGTGGGTCCACCAGCCTCCTTATGGACGATATAGGGGCGCTCATTTCAGGCATTTCCCTTAAAAGGTCCGGGACAGAAGAACCGATGTTCACCATGGACTCGATCCAGATAGACCAAGGCCGTTTCGATTTGGCCACACGGGAGTTGTCCGTCGGGCAGTTGGCACTCTCCCGGGGCAGCGTGGCGGCAACCGTGAATGAGCAGGGAGAGTTGAATTTTCAGGAAATTGTAGCCGTTGCGCCTCAAACAAGTTCGACTTCAACCGGGAAGGAAGAATCGGAGGTGCCTCCATGGGGGGTCGATTTCAAACACATTGACCTTGAAAGTGTCTCCTTGAAGTACATCGATCGAAGCCGAGCTTATCCTACTGAGATAAAGACAGATAATCTTGGTATGAAACTGCAAGCACGTCTGTCCTATGGACCTCAAAAGATGCAGACCATTGTAGACAATATGGACATCACCTTCTCAGCTGTGTCACTGAAGGAAATCGCGCAGGGTGATCCTATCGTCCATCTCAATAAAATCTTCGTAGGAGGTGGTCGGCTGGATCTCGAGGCTCGGCAGTTGGACGTGGCGAAAGTGGCATTGGAGGGTGGACATGCCAGGTTGTCCAAAGAAAAGGAAGGAGCCATCAATCTGGCGAGGGTGCTCGGTGGGGTCGGCAAAGGCAAGATGGTGAGGGAAGTCGCGGCCATGAACAAAGAGGCAAAAGACGACATGAAGCCTTGGGCCATTGCCGTAGGTTCCGCGGAGATGACCGGGTTCGGCGTCGCGTTCACCGACCAGGGCCTTTCCCCTTATCAAACCATAGACATTGAAAATCTTGTGTTGAAGGTTTCGGACATTAAAAGCGATTTCAAAGACCCTGTCCCATTTGAGGCATCCCTTGCCGTCCGGCAGGGGGGAAGCATGAACGCCAAGGGCCGCCTTACGCTTGCGGAAAAGAGCGCTGAGGCGGAGATCCAGGTATCGAATCTCGCTCTGACACCCATTCAGCCCTACCTGGCACAGGTCGTTTTTCTCGCCCTCGAGTCCGGCGCCTTTTCCCTGAAAGGAAACGTGACGTACAAGGAAGACAATAATGGTCCTCACACCACGTTTATCGGAAGTGCAGGCATCCGAAACCTCCTTGTTTCAGAGTCCAAGACCAATCAACGCTTTCTTTCCTGGAAGGAAATGGAAGTGAACGACATGACGTTGGGTTTAGGCCCAGACCTGCTGGAGGTTGGCGAGGTTCGTCTGAAGGAAGCATACGGTAAGCTGATCATCTTTGAAGACCAGAGCGTGAACCTCAAGAAGGTGCTTCGCCCTCAGGAGGCAAAGGTCGAACAAGACAAACCGGCCTCCAGGGGAAAAACTCCCGGCGGTTTCCCGGTGAACATCAGAAAAATCCGTATCGACAAAGGCGGACTTGATTTCGCCGATTTAAGTCTGCGGCCGCAATTCGCTGCAAAGATTCATGAGCTGAAGGGAGCCGTTGTCGGGATTTCTACGAAAAAAGGCGAGCGGGCACAGGTCCAACTGAACGGAAGGGTGGATGCCTACGGTACATCCAAGATCCAGGGAGAGCTGGAGCCATTCAATATAAAGCGTTTTACAGATATATCGATGATCTTTCGCAATGTGGAAATGACCAACCTCACCCCTTATTCTGCCAAATTTGCAGGCTACAAGATTGCCTCTGGAAAGCTTTCCCTCGATCTCCGTTACCTGATCAACAACAGTGAGCTTCAGGGAGAAAACCAGATTATCTTGGACAAGCTCACGCTGGGAGAGAAGATAGACAACCCTGATGCGCCTGACCTCCCACTGGAACTTGCCCTCGCCCTGCTCAAGGATGCCGACGATCGCATCGATATCGGGCTTCCCGTGTCCGGAAACCTTGATGATCCTCAGTTCAAATATAGTCATCTCATATGGAAGGCACTTTTGAACCTCTTCAAAAAGATCATTACCTCCCCTTTCAAGGCCTTGAGCGCCATGCTCGGCGTTGAAGATGAAAAGCTCGACGTCATCGAGTTCGAACTGGGAAAAACCGTATTATCGCCTCCGGAGCAGGAAAAAGTGAACAACATCTCAGAGGCCCTTGCCAAACGGCCTCAGCTGATGTTGAAGATCGAGGGAGGTTATGATCCGGCCGGCGATGGCGCCGCCATGAAGTCTTTCGCCGTGAGGCGGGAGATTGCCAAAAAAATGGGAAGGAAGATCGCTCCCGGCGAAGAGCCGGAACCCGTGGATGTGAACGATCCGCTGGTCCAAAAAGCCATTGAAGATCTGGTAAAAGAACGTGTATCGCCGCAAGCTCTTGAGACCGCCAAGAAAAATGCTTCCACGCGGGCGGCTGAGGCCGTTAAGAAAGAGCCCATCCAAGGGATTTCACACCTGTATGTTCCTCTGAAATTCTGGAGCTGGCAAGCAGACAGGATGTTTTTAGCAATTTGAATGCAGAGATCATTATTATCTCTGTCGACAGAATGGTTTCGCACATCAGCTGGAAGGCCGACCTGGAAGAGGTCACCTACAAGGGGAGGGAAAAGACGAAGATCAACTTTCCGTTTGTTGTCGACAGCTCCTATGCGATTTCCAGCAGCTATGGGATGATCGATGCAAAATCCAATCCGGGTCAGAGTGTGCGGGGCGTCTTCTTTGTTGATCCGGAAAATACGATCAGGGCCTTCTATTTTTATCCCAACGAAGTGGGAAGGAACATCGATGAAATTATTAGAACACTGAAAGCACTGCAACTCAATTATGAAAACCGGGATGTTGTCGTTCCGGCCAACTGGCAACCCGGTGATGATGTGATGATCCCCTTTCTCTCCAAAGAGGACAAAGAGGAGCTCCTGAAGCCCGAACCCTCCATATACTATATCAATTGGTATATGATCTATAAACAGGCACAATGACCTGCATCCCATTTATTTATGATTAACTGAGATACAATGAACCCCTCATCATTGGAAAGAGATATTTCGGCAAGTAGTTAAATTAAGAATTTATACCAATGAACCATTTCAAACAATATCTTTTGTGTGCTGCTGCTTCCTTATGTGGAATTGTTTCTGCCCAGGCCCAGCAAAACAGTTCTAAAATAATAGGTTATGTCTTTGATCCGGACAATAATCCGGCCTTATATTCAACGGTGATTTTAATGAACAGCGATTCGGTATTTATGAAGGGAACCCTGAGCTCAACTGAAGGGTTCTTTGAGCTGGAAAAGATCAATCCCGGAAACTACCTGGTGATGGTTCGAAATGTTGAATTCACAACATGGGTCTCTGATCCTTTAACCATCGGCAAAGGAGATATTATCGAGCTGGACAGGATCAGTCTTTCTACCAATGTCAATGAATTGAATGAGGTAGTTGTTACCGGTAGAAAGGCACTGGTGGAAGTACATCCCGATAAGCTTGTCTTCAATGTGTCTCAAAGTGTGAACGCTTCGGGCAGCAGTGCCATGGAAGTGGTTGGCAAGGCACCCGGTGTTGTGGTGGATATGGATAACAACATCATCCTGCAGGGCAAATCGGGCGTTCAGGTATACATCAATGGCAGGCCCACCAGGCTCTCCGGAAATGATGTAGCCAACCTGCTCGAGGGGATGCGTTCCGACAATATTGAGTCGATCGAGGTGATCACCAATCCTTCGGCAAAATATGAGGCAGAGGGAACAGCTGGAATTATCAACATTGTACTGAAAAAGAATGTGCAGCTCGGTACAAACGGAAATGTAATTGCGAGCTATTCAAGGGGAAAATATGCACGATCAAGCGGCGGTTCGACACTGAATTACAGTGGAGAAAAGCTTAGCCTGTTTACCAATGTTAACCTCTCTGAAGATACCTATCTGATTGATATGATAAACACCACAAGTCAGAATATTTATGTTCTTGATAAAGATGAACGGGGGGTATACCGGCGCCGGGGATACAATCTTTCAGCAGGAATGGATTATAAATTTAATGATAAACATACAGTCAGCCTGGATTCCAGGGTGTTTATCAACAGGAGAAACAACACAATCAATAGCACCACCAGCATCATTGATACGACCGGGACCAATCCTCCTGAATTCCTCCTGGCCGAAACAATAGACATACAACCCACGGAGAATTTTGTCGCAAACCTCAATTACCGGTTTATACCCAATAGTAACTCAAGTCTTTCCACCGATATCAGCATCGGGAGGTATGCAAGTGAAAAGGCGACGGAGCAGCCCAATGATTATTATGACAGTGACATGCAGGATATCCTGAGATCTGTCAACTCTGAGTATAATTCAGATACCTATATTGACCTCTGGAGCGCCATGACCGATTACGAAAAAAAGTTTTCCCAAATCACACTCTCTGCCGGAGCAAAGTATTCGTATGTCAGCACAGATAATCAGCTTGCATTCTATAACATCATTGCCGATGCTCCGGTTTTTGACAATACAAGAAGCAATGATTTTACATACGAGGAGAAGGTCGCAGCGGTCTATTTTATATTGAATGCAAAACCAACTGAGAAAATCACCCTGAATGCCGGACTCAGAATGGAAAATACAGCCTCACTGGGACGATTGGTGAGCGACAACGACCTGGATGTAAGTGAGGTGCCCAGGAATTATACAGATCTTTTTCCCAACGTAAGTCTGTCCTTCGATGACCAAAAGAATTCTGTGATAAGTGCAAGCATAGGCAGGAGAATCAACAGGCCCAACTACCAATACCTGAATCCATTTGAATATAGGAGCAGTGAATTAACTGCATATAAGGGAAACCCCTTCCTGAAACCCAATTATATCTCAAATTACCAGCTCACCTACGCCTTCAAAAGAAAACTGGTCATCACAAATACATACAGCATCACCCGCGATTTCTTTGCCAATATCTTTATTATTTCAGAAGAGAAAGGAAATATCCTTACCCCCCGAAATATGCAAAAAGCCACCAATTACAGCCTGTCAGTCAGCTACCCCATGAAGGTTACAGACTGGTATGAATTTGCATCCTTCGCAGTATACAATTACGAAACCTACGATGGCGATATGGAAGGTACGGTCATCGATCTTTCAGCAAATACCTATAACATAAGGCTCCAGAACAACTTCAGACTGCCCGCGGGCATAACAATGGAACTTACCCTCATGCATAACAGTCCCTCGATATGGAGAGGTTCCATCGAAGTGGAAGCCTTCTCTTCGGTAAATTTTGGAATCAGGAAGGATTTCCTGGACCGCAAACTGCAGATCCAGATTACCGGTAGTGATATTTTCAGGACAGGCAGTGATTACCATTATAAAAGCAATTACGGGGGCATGATCGTAAGCGGAATCAGATCCTTTGATGGCCAGAGGTTTGGCATCAGTGGAACCTATAATTTCGGAAATGACCAGGCGAAAGCAAAAGCCAGAAGAAAATCGGCCATCGACAGCGAACTGAACCGCATCACCGATTAAAATTTGTATATTGCATGCCTGTAGCGTTTTATTTATGAACTTTCCATCCAATTTTCCCCGCCTGTTCAGACCCGCTGTCTACCAGGGCAAACGTATCCCATTCACGCTCCTCACCGACGAGGATCACGCGGTCGCGGAGGCGTACGGGTCGTGGGTCGAGAAGCAGAACTATGGCAAGACGTACTGGGGTACCGCGCGTACCACGTTCC
>JAWOIH010000133.1:0-10883 GCA_046484725.1 Candidatus Desulfacyla sp.
GGAAACAACAGTTAGTTGGGACCGTGCATGATGAAACAGCAGGAATGCTTGGGGGAATATCGGGGCATGCAGGATTATTTACCACAGCGAATGACCTCTTAAAGCTTATGGAGCTATATCGTAGAATGGGCGAATATGGAGGAGAGCAAATTATAGGAAGGGATGTGATGAAAGAATATACCGGTGTGCAATTTCCGGAGAATAATAACCGTAGGGGTCTGGGATTTGACAAGCCGTTGCTTAATAATTCTGAGCTCACTCAACGGGAATCTTATCCTACAAGAGGAGCCTCTCCTGAAAGCTTTGGACACTCAGGCTACACAGGTACCTTTGTATGGGTTGATCCGGTTTATGAGATTTCTTATGTTTTCCTCAGCAACAGGGTTTATCCTACAAGAAACAACTCGCGTTTGTACGATCTGAATATCAGGTCGGAAATACTCCAGGTTATTTACGATTCAATACTGGAACAGTAAGATACATCTAAGGCTTCCGCCCATAAAGCAGGCTCTTGCAAGTCAACAGTTCAGGTCACGCTACCTTGTTTCCCTTATAAGAAGGCATAATTAGTCGGCAATTATTAATATTAGTATATTGACTTTTCATTTAAGGATCTATAATCTATGAGAATCTATCTATTGACTATATGGATTTTTATCATGGCGGACAAGCTCTCCCGCCAGCAGGCGAGGCAGCGGGCCGGGCTCATTGCGGGGGAGCTTGCCGGGATCTCCCCTGAGGAACCGATCGTCTTTTCGGCAAAGACCCGCCAGGGGAAGGAGGAGATCTGGAAACAGATCAGGGCGTCTGCCGGCCTGTTTGAACAAGGCAGTCGTTGACAAGCCCCCGGGCCTTTTGGCGCAACAAGGCTGCGGCCCCATCCCCCCGCTCCAGTCCCGCCTCGATACAATCCAGAACATCGTAGAATAGGTTCCACCCACGCTTTTCCTCAAGAAAGGTTTCCATCAAGGGATTTTGCGGCGCTTCCAGGTCTCTCATGAGACTCTCGATCCGATCAACGGCCAGGGCCAGGAGTTTCAGGCCTTCTGCACTCCCGGTTGGCGTCTCGCGGGCAAAAACCTCCAGCAGCTTGAGTCCCAGCCGCAGATAGACCACGGTAAAGGGGATCTTACAGACAAAACAGCCGGTAAACGGGTCGATGACGCCCTTTATCTCGGTTAGAGGCCAGGGGAGCGCCCGTGCATAATAGGAGAAGAGGAGGGTCCGCGCCAGGTCGCCTATGTATTTCCCTGGACCGGCCCCCGCAATGGCCTGTCCTGCAAACGTCTCCTTGTCATGCCGCATAATCAGTCCGGGTTTGTGGAGATAGCGCAGGTTTCTGTCAGGGTCCTTGAAAAGGGAGGAGAGGATATAGGCCTGGTCCTCGGCCCGGCCGATGGACGTGGGGGTAAAGGGACGATGTCTGCGGATGCTCCCTACGAGCGCGGCGCACGTCCCCCCGGTCACGTGGATCCGTTGAAGACAGGCCCGGACGCCGTCCGGCATCCCGTTGCCGTATCGGGCCATCATCTCTGCACGGGTCGAAACGGCCTGCGGGAGTTGGCTGAAAAAGACAACCGCCTCTCCCCGGGGGATAGGGTCGGGCATGGGCACATCCGGCGTAAACAGCCCGCGACCGATATCCTTCTCATTGACCAGGGCCCCGGCCATCATGCCCAATTCGATGCCCCGGCCGTCCGTATCCGTCCCCTCCGCGCCCCAGAGCGGGGTGAGAAAATGCTCCAGCGCGGACTGTCCGGTCTCCGCCACCAGGATCTCCTGGTCAAAGACCTGGTCCAGGTCGAGTTTGAATGATCCCTTTACCCCCGGGTCGATCAATACCTGCCAGTAGGCCGGCAGGGCCTTCAGGAAACTGTAGTGCCGGCCATATTCGCCGTCAACGCCGAATACCCTTCGGAGCAGATCCCCGTCATCATCTCTTAGATACCGTTTTGCCGCCGGCAGGAGGACCTCTTCCAGTATCCGGCCCGTATCGACCTCGGAAAAGAGGTATACCTTGAGATGGGAAAACGGATCGCTGGCGGCATAGACCGCTTTCAGATAGTCCCTGACGATCCTGTGAAGTCCGTTGTGGGTAACCGATACGGATAGGAGGCAGGTCGCCTGTTCATCCGGTCTGACATTTTTCCGTTGCTTTTCAAAGGCGATGGCCCGGTCCAGACCCCGAAGCCCGTATGTGGCCTCATTGTTTTCGTCTTCGACCCCGATCTGGACCGGATGATCATACCAGTATATCTGCTTTTCATGGACGACCTGCTTCAACTCCCGGATCAGGGCGCGGCCATAGGGGAGGCCATGGAGATCCTGCGCATCGTGGGGAATGGTAATCAGTAGATTGGAGAGGAAAAGGATCTGGCGGCCAGGATCCCTGATCGGATCGGGATTCAGTCTTGTAACCTTAACACGCCTTTTCCCGCGAATCCGGCCGATCGGTTCGTTAGGGTCCCCGAGACATTCGGCCCCTTCAGGGAAAAAGAGCGGCCAGATCTTCCGCCGCGCCTCGTCATCCCAGTCTGTTGCGGGGCGCGAACACCATGCCCGTGCCTCTTCAAGCACCTCCACGAAATGGCTGTCTGACCGGCACGCAGATGTGACCTCATCCCCAATCCGCCTGAGCCCTTCCCTGAAAAACAATGCCGCCCCTGCCCACGCCCGGTCTTCCATCAGCACATGAAGATACCTGCACGCCCGGCTGTACAGAGGGTGCGCAGGGCCTGACAGGCCGATCAGGAAAGCGGCGTTGAGATTCCGCGCAACATCGCCATCTCCTTTTTTTTCAGGCCGGAACTGGTCGGACACCGGAACCCCCGAAAGGGGACCATTCCCGTCAGTCCCATCCACGACGCGCTGAATGACGGTTGCGAGGGGATCCGCCATGGGTCGCCCTTCCTTTCTATCTCCAGGGATCCTCTCCTCCGTAGCCGTCCGGCCGACCGATATCATGTTCCCAGCTTGGGGGGCCGCTGTAATCCTTGGCCC
Organism: Candidatus Desulfacyla sp.; assembly: GCA_046484725.1. GTDB lineage: Bacteria > Desulfobacterota > DSM-4660 > Desulfatiglandales > Desulfatiglandaceae > AUK324. The sequence continues at coordinate 3,001 of JAWOIH010000133.1, forward strand.
GCCACTTGGACGTGTCGCACGCCGCCGCGGCCATACTCGCCAGCACGAGGCAGATCAACGCAGACTTCATAATAATATCTTTCATCTCTTTAATAATCCCCCTCTTGGAATTTACTATTTACTAACGCGGGCTAGCGCCCACAATCCAAAATTTATCACACAGAGACCACAAAGCGCACAAAGGATTTTTCAGTAAAAAACAAAAAATGCTTTTCTTTGTGTTCTTCGTGCCTTTGTGTGAGTCAAGAAAGACTCACGACAAAGAACCCCCAAACATTTTCTTGTTTTTTGTGACAGAAAACCAGGTACAAATAAACAGTGACGATCGGCGGTTGAGCTGTTAAGCTGTTTAGTCCCGCTGAAAAGCGGGATTGAGCCCCCCGGCCACGCATCGGCCACCGGCTTATCACCCATCACCCATCAGCCATCAGCCATCAGCCATTCACGCCGGATACCCCGTTATCTCCCGGATGCGATTGTAAAGGGGTTTAAGGCGGTTGTACATCTTTTTGTAAACCTGACGATACAGGGCGTCGTAGCGTTGATGGGCCTCGGGGTCCGGATCGAACACATCTCCCATGTGGCTCATGGCCTCGACTGCCGAGCTGAAGTCCCTGTGAAGGCCCAGACCTACCGCGGCATCAATGGCCGCCCCCAGACCGGAGGTCTCATAGATAGAGGGCCGGGTCGTGGGGATGCCGAAGACATCCGCCGTGACCTGCATGGCGACCCTGCTCTGGGAACCGCCTCCGGAAACCCGCAGGTCTCTGACCGGCACCCCGGTCCGCTTTTCAATGCGCTCTGTTCCCTCCCTGAGCGCATAGGCCAGCCCCTCCAATATGGAGCGGTAGAGATGCGCCCGTGTATGCACGTCCCCGAACCCGATAACGGCGCCCTTTGCCTCCGGTCCCGGCATCTTGATCCCCGGGGTCCAGTAGGGCTGGAGCATCAGTCCCATGGCCCCAGGCGGGATATCTTCGGTCAGTTTGTCGAACAGGGCCTCCGCCTCGATGCCGTCGATTTCCGCCTGCCGGCACTCAGGGTATCCGAATTCCTCCTTGAACCAGTTGACCATCCAGAACCCGCGAAAGATCTGGACCTCCATGGAATGCCGCCCCCTGACCGCGGAGGGATACGGGGGGATGAGCCGGATCGCCTCCAGGTACCTGTCGTGGGTCACGTTGATGGTCGCCGTGGTCCCGTAACTGATGCAGCCCACGGTCGGATCCAGGCTCCCGGATCCGATCACCTCGCAGGCCTTGTCTGCGGCCGCTGCAATCAGGGGGAGCCCTGCAGGGATACCGGTGGCCTCCGCAGCCCCCCGTGTAATGTGCCCGAGGACCTCGCCCGGCGGGAGAAGGGTCGGCAACTGATCCGGGTCCATGGGCACGGCCTTCCACTTCCAGTCCCTGTGCGACGCCCACCTGAGACGCCGGTAGTCAAAGGGAACATAGCCCACCTGGCACCCGACCGAATCGACGAACCGCCCGGTCAGACGGTATGTGAGATACCCGGAGAGGAGGAGAAATTTGTGGGTGTTATCCCAGATATCGGGCTGTTTTGCGCGTATCCAGTTGGCCTCGGCCTCGGCCTGAAGATAGGCAACGGTGCCGCTCACCCCTGCGATCCGGAAGAGCACGCCCCATAGGCCGCCGACCGGGGGCAATCCATACATCTTTCGCTGATCCAGCCACAGGATGGCGGGGCGAAGGGGACGACCTTCCCTGTCCACGTTGACGACGGTTCCCCTCTGGGTGGTGAGGGCCACGCCGGCGATACGTTCCCTGTCAAGGCCCGCCTGTTTCCACAACCCCCGGCAGGCCTGGCAGAGGGTCTTCCAGAACAGGTCCGGGTCCTGCTCGGCCCATCCCGGATTTGTGGAGAAATAAGGTCTGAAACGGACACTTTCCTTGAACAGGAGGTTCCCTTCCGGATCGAATATCAGTGCCTTCAGACTCTGAGTCCCGTTATCGATCGCCAATATGAGATCTTTGTCGTTCATGCAACCCGTATTCCTTACCGGCCTTCAGGAACGCTGTAGCTCCGTTTCCCCCGTGGCGTAGCGGGAGAAATGATCCCTCATGGGTTCCTGCAAAAGGGCACGCGCGTCCTGGACAAGAGAGCACTCCACTAACTGGATTCCTATAGATACTACAGCAAGGTATCCCAGGGCAAGATGAAAGGAATCCCGCGCGTCGCGGGATAGAGGACGAGGAGATCATGTCAAGGGTCGGGCAGGACATCTGAAATCCATTGACAGTCTTTTGTAAAAATCGTTAAAGAACATTAGATCGAGTGTATTTCCTGAGATAAATGTCCAGGCACGTTCCACAAAAGAGAGTTTGTGTGGTGTGCCTGATTAAAGACAAGGAAGGGGATCTTACCCCTCCTGAAGGAGGAGAGATTTATGTTTGAACAGGGCGTCATCAGACCGCCGAGCGAGGCCTCGAGCCTCCTGGTGAGGGTCACGCGAAACTGCCCCTGGAACCGATGCCATATCTGTCCCGCTTACAAAGGTAAAAAGTTTTCCAGGAGGCCTGTGGAGGAGGTCAAAAAGGATGTCGATATGATGGCGGAGGCCTACGGCCCCCGGTCGATCGCGTTCACGTCCGCCTTTCTCCAGGATGCCGACACCCTCATCCTTCCCGCAGACGAGCTGGTTCAGATTATCCATCATATCAAGACCATTTTTCCGAATATCGAGAGGATCACCACCTACGCCCGGGCCAAATCCATGAAAAAGAAGGGCCCCCAAGACTACCGGCGCCTCAGGGAGGCGGGACTCACCCGGATCCATACCGGCATGGAAAGCGGCTCAGCCACGGTCTTGAAACTGATACAAAAGGGGATCACTCCCGATGATATCCTTGAGGGAGGGGTTCGTGTCGCAGAGTCGGGTATTTCCCTTTCCGAGTACATCATGCCCGGGGTGGGCGGGAAGGGGCTCAGCCGGGAACATGCCCTGGAAACCGCGAGAATCCTCAATCGGATAAGACCCGATTTCATCAGGGTAAGGACATTTGCCGTCCATCCCCTCTCTCCCCTCCAAAAGATGGCAGAGGACGGAACCCTGGAACTCATGAACGACGAGGAGGTGGTCCGGAAGATTCGATTGCTCCTCGAAAACTTAGATGAGATGCCCTCCCATTTCAGGTGCGGCGATTTCAGCCTCAATCTCCTCATGCAGGTGGACGGCCGGCTCGATACCGATAAAAGCACAATGATCCATGAAATCGACAGGTACCTGGCCCTGACGCAAGAAGAGAAACAGGCCTACTCCCTCATCCAGAGGTCTTACCCCGGGATGAGGTCCCTGGAGGCGGTCAAAGACGACGGCCTTGTGGGACAATTGGCGGAGAAGATAAAGGGCCTTGAAGCCCGGGAAGCAGATGGTTTCAACAAACACATCAGAAGGCTCATGACATTTCAGCTGCCCCAGCCGCAGACAGACGCCTGGGGCTGAACCTGTTACAACATCCGTCATCCTGTCGTCTCTTAGCGCTTGGCCGGAAAAATGACACTTGATACGCTGGCAGATCGCGCTGTCGAACCTTTAATCTTGCGGTAAAATGGGTTCTTTTGAATGGCAGGGATCTCTGTCGGGCAAAGGCCCGGAGTGTCGCGGCGCGTTGCGGGATTGTGTAAATCCAAAGTTGTACTTGACATTTTCAGGCTTCTCAGTTACAAACTCGTCATGATTCAGAGAGAAATAACCCAAGAACTCCTGGAAGCGGCCCGAGAGTATCCCGTGGTTACGGTCATTGGGCCTCGGCAGTCTGGAAAGACGACCCTGGTACGGATGGCCTTTCCAGACAAGCCATATTTTTCGTTTGAGGATCCGGATATCCGCCTAACGGCAGATGCCGACCCGAGAGGATTTCTTCTGGAACTGCCTGAAGGAGCAATCCTGGATGAGGTTCAGCGGTTGCCGCAGATACTTTCCTATGTTCAGGGCATTGTGGATGACAAACAGAAACCGGGCATGTTCATCCTGACGGGAAGCCATCAGCCCGAGGTCCGGCAGGCCATCAGCCAGACGCTTGCAGGGCGAACAGCCGTATTGACGCTTCTACCCTTTTCCTTTTCTGAACTGAAAACCTATAAAAAGGATTGGGAAGCGCTCGATCTGGTGGTCACCGGGACCTTTCCCAGGGTTCACGAGCAAGAGCTGAAACCAGCCCGTTTTTATAATGGATATATCCAAACCTATGTAGAACGAGATGTCCGTGCCCTCATCAATCTGAAAGACCTCCGCATCTTTGAGCAGTTCCTGGTCTTGCTCGCCGGTCGTACCGGACAGGTGGTCAACTATACATCCTTGAGCAACGATGTGGGGGTATCGGCAACGACCATCAAAAACTGGATCAGCGTCTTGAAGGCCTCCTTCGTGCTCTTTGAATTGTCGCCTTTTCTTAAGAACATCGGCAAGAGGGTCATTAAATCCCCAAAGATTTTCTTTACGGATACAGGGCTTGCCGCCCATCTCGCGGGCATCCAAACCGTCGAGCAGGTAAAACGGGATCGCCTCCGGGGGGGACTCTATGAAAACCTCATCATCCTTGAATTTTTGAAGCTGCGGCTGAATCAAGGAAATCGACCCGAAATCTATTTTTATCGGGATTCCCATGGGGTCGAGGTAGATCTGATCCTGAATGAAAACCGGTCGCTGATACCCATGGAAATCAAGTCCGCGGCTACCTTTACCCCTGATTTTATCAAAGGGCTTGAGCAGTTTCAATCTGCCATGGGGAACAGGTGCAGGAGCGGATTTGTCCTTTACGACGGGAAATCCCGCTTCACCCTCAAGGGCGTAAAGGTCTTAAACCCCCTGCTCCACGGCTTGGGAGAAATCTTCTCCGCTGGGGCGGGTTCCTCGGATCAACCGGCTTGATCTTTTGAAGTTTCCGGGGAGGTCAACCATTCAACCCTGAAAGCCGCCCCCCACTTTAAGGGTCGATTTGTGCGCATGCGGAGAAGCCCGCTACCCGTCATTGGGCGTGTCTTTGGGTTAATGATGCTACCGCGTCATCCCCATATGATGTAAAGATGTGCAAGGAGACGACCCGACCGGCAATCAAAAATGGACCTGCCATTCTGGATTGACACACAACCGTCCTACGCTATCATGGCGAGTGACCACGATATATGGCGGCGGTGACAACCATTACCCAAACCGACAGGAAACTGGGGGTCAACGCTTTCGAATACATTAACGACAGGGTTTCCAAAAGATTCAGCATGCCATCACTTTCTGACCTGATCGTCGAAAATTCCACGCCACAGTTCCAGTAGCTTTTCTTCCCGCCAAACCATCATGATAGCATTCTGTATCCCAACCATCAGAGGTACATATTGCGCTAGGTCCTATGATGTTGTAGACTTATCCCACTGGGTACGATTGCTAAAAACCACATCTCCTTCTTCGAGTACCCATGGGATTTGAATAGGATACTTTTAGAAGCCCTCACGGCAAAGGATTACAGGAACCAAATCGCTACTGGACCTATAAGATTTAATTTATTGGAATATTAACCGTATTCTGCTGATACAGGATTTTTCTTTGCCGAATGATCATCTAAAACGGAGAGCATGTTGCAGCTTTTTTTCCTGCCCGTTTTTCATCATTACCCGGATATCGATGGTAAAGGTGCCCCATCCGTTTGAAGAAAGGGCAAATGGCTGATCCGGGCTGCCCTGTTGACAGACAGTGCGGACAGGATTTGGAAAAGTGGGATGCAATGTGTATTCCACACAGTTGATCTGCGCAAGCACATCGCGGGATGCTCGGATAAAAACCGTCCAATTCCAGCGCTTGTCGCCCACGGGGATGGCTGTATTCTCCGCATGGATTTCCGGGGATTCAGGAACATGGGCGGGTTGTCCCGGATCAGGATAATAGTCCTTTTTCATTTCGGGTTGTTGGGATATTTCTTTTTGCGGCACAGTTTTCTTCTTAAGAGTGAAGCGCAAGGTTTTATCCTTTCCCGCCTCCAGCCTCTCCCACATCTCCATCGTTTCGTAGCCATTACTGGAAACTTCCACATGATAGCGACCCGGATCAAGTTCCATCCCCTGATAAAATTTGGGACTTATGTTCAGAATTCTGATCTTGGCGGTTGCAGGCTCAACCTCCACGAACAGCTTAGGTTTTGGAACCTCCGGTGGAATAGCTGCAGTCGCTTTTTTTTGTTTAAAGGCCTCAATTTTTTCTCTGGCGATAGGCGCAAAAAATCCGCTCGGGAATCTCTCTAAATATGCCTCAAATAAGGACGGAGAATCGCTTTCTTGAATGGATTGCCAAAAAAGGATTTCCTTGTCGCTGTTGCCCTGTTGAGCCTTAGGAATGGTCGGTTTCAGTTCCTTTTTCATGGATGCCACAAACACAAATTCCCCGCCTTGATCTCCGGTACTCAGTATGGGACGACAAAGCGGTGTTTGCTCCGAGTTATTTGCGATAACAGGGGCTATTTGGGTGTAGATTTCCTGGGTGCTGAGAAATGGTTTATCGTTCTTTTCCAATTCCTTGATAAGCTGGTAGGCAAACACACTGTGTCCAGCAGTGCCTTCGTCAGAAACCGGCGTTTTGTTGCCGGACGTCATACCCCACCGGCTCTTTTCGTTGTACAGACTCAGGTAGTATTTATCGTCGATTACAGGAGGCAGGCTCCGGGCCTTTCCGAAGAGTGTCCCCGAATAGCAGGAATCCGAAATCAGCAGAACATGTCGGGCCTTCATACTCCGCATGGCTTTTTGCACCTGAACATTGTCAAGATACGTTGCAGGATTTCCACCCTGAGCATCGGCCGGTATCCACCAACCATCATCATAGGTTCGATCAAAATCTCCATGTCCGGCAAAATAGATCAATACGCTGTCATTTGGCTCTGTCGATGCCGCCAAACTCCGCAATTCTTTGTATATAGCTTCTCTGGTGGCTGCACGGTTCAGAAGAAGTTGAACCTTGAATCCGTATTTCTCTTCAAGAACCTTTGCTATGGCTTTACCATCGCTTATCGGAGTTTCAAGATCAAGAATCTTCGGATCTTTGTAATCGTTAATCCCAATGACCAGGGCTTTATATTCCCCCAGTTTTCCGCTCTCGTGACTGAGATCATTGATTTTCTTTACCTGGATACCACGCTCCCCACCGATACCAACACCAGTCAAGGCAAGTGATATGGCTATCCAAACAGCGGCAGCGAAAAAACTAGACCTCTTCACCTTTTTATCCTCCTCTGAGTCGATGAAAATCTTTTCATATCGCTCCTATTTTCTTGAAGAAGAAAGCCTGGCTATGAATGCTTATGATAGTATTTGATTTTATTCGGGTTTATAGCTGATGCACATAGAAATAGCATAATTCTACAACATTTTATTGCAGATGACTACATGAAGTCGCCGGAAGATCAGAATCACTAAAGCCAGTTAAGACTGCCGAAACAAAATATGAAAAGTGCTTGATTCAATTATGAACATTCGATCATCTTTCGGTGCTTCTCAAAACGCGCCCATGCGTGCATCAATTTTCCCTTCAGACAGGCCAAGAAAATGCAACAATCGAAACACAATCCTTCTCCATGCTGCGTAAACAAAGAGTTCCCTCTCAGGTGCTTTTCCAGACATCCGATCTCCAAATCTGACAGAACCTTCATATAGGAAAGCTTCAGTGACATTAAGAAAATCCACCTGGGAAGCGACCACAAAATGTTGCGGTCCTTTAGGTGCGTCCAGAGGCCATTTTAAAATATATAACGGTGGGTAGGTGGCTCTTATGTTGTGGGTTTGGTTATGTTGTGAGAATTTAATTCCCTCCGTATGATTCGAAAGGTGATTTTGAAGACATCCTTATCATTCTTCTGATTCTTTTTCCATTTCATTCTTTG
>JAWOIH010000197.1:0-3726 GCA_046484725.1 Candidatus Desulfacyla sp.
CCCGTTTCCATGATCGCAAAGTTCAAGACCGAACAATTAAAAAAAAAGGTGTATTCCCAGGCCAAAATATATGACATAAAACTTATTGACGCAGACAATGCAGGGAATGTTATCATGACGGCATTTCATGAATTGAAAAACAACCGAATCCTTATCACCCAATGTGATGAAATAGAGGAGTGGAAACCTTCCAAGAGAGAAAAGACGTCTTTCTTAGGACGTACAACCGGACTGGACAGGTCCATCAACATCATCCAGAAACGAACAGGGGCCGAAGTCGTTTTTGGAGTCATCCACAGATACAGCCTGGAAGAATATAAGCTGGTTATGTGTGACTACGAACATATGTCACACAGGTTTGGTCAACAGTCAGGCGTTTCCGCTGGTGAAGCCGTCTTAAGATTGCTGGAGCAGTTTATCTATACAAATCCGGAACAGTGGTATCAATGGAAAAAATTTCTCGACATTCAAGCCTTCCCGACCAATGGAGACAGGATTGAAACGCCTTCTCCTTCCCTGATGTTAAGGCCTGTTTTTGGGTCAATATTATAAGTGCCATGATACAGAGGCCTCCGAGGAATGGAAAAACAGACCTGTTGCATCAACATAAAGCCTATCTTTGACTATCTGAAGGCCCAGAATTACACCGACTGGCCGTCCTTGGTTGATGGTCTAAACCTTGGAATTGATGCCTGTGATGATCCCGTATCGTTTTTAACTGATCCAAACAACTGGATCTCCACTGACATCATGGTGAAGCTCTTCGAAAGAACCCGGGCCATACTATGTGATGACATGGCTGCCTACAGGATAGCCAGGTTCGCGGTTGAAAATGCCTCTCTCGGATATATTCAAAAGATATTTGTCAAGGCATTCTGGTCGTCAAAAAAGGGATTCAAACATGTGCAGGAGATCAATGATAAATTCAATAGGAGTAAAAAGGTTGAACTAGTTGAAATAACAGGAAATTCAGCCATCGTTCGTCTCCACTGGGACCCGACGATGGTTCTTTCAAAGGACCTTTGCCTTTATAACCAGGCCTTCTATAGTTTTCTGCCTACGATTTGGTCGGGCAAACCCCTTTCCCTTGAAGAGACACACTGCTATTTTGAAGGGAAACCATACTGCGAATATCATATAAAATGGGATTTTCAGCACCGGGTACGCGAATATTTCTCCAGGTTTTTCGCCTCTCGGTCGATGCTGAAAGACATTATTGCAGAACAGGAGAAAGACAAGGAGATTATTGAGCGGAAATATGAAGAGGTCGACCGATTGAATGTGGAGCTTAAGCGAAGGATAGAACAGCTCGTGGCCATCCAGGAGACAGGGAAGGCCATCCTCTCCGTGCTGGATTTGGATCATCTTCTCACCGTCATTATGAACATTCTGTCCAATGTCTGTCAAATCAACCGCGCCATGATCATGCTCATAAATACTGAGTTAGGCTGCCTCGAATATCTATACGCCCTTGGCTTTGAAGGCGACGTTCCTGAGCAGGTCAAAAATTATACAGTTCCGCTCTCTCGTGTCAGCAACATCCTGGCAAGGGTCGCCAGCACCGGTCAGCCCGAATATGTGCCCAGGGTTGACAGTTCCAGTCTGAGCAAGGGGAACATAATTCTCACACATGGCAATCCCAGAGCAGTATTTATCATCCCGTTAATCACCAGGTCCAAGGTGATCGGGATCATTGCCACGGATGGTGTCGACGGAGAGGAAATTCCTGAAGAGACCCGCAATACCATGGAAGTCTTTGCGCCCCAGATCGCTATCGCCATAGAAAACGCAAGGCTTTACAGCAAACTGCAAGAACAGATGGCCGAACTGAGGAGATCCCATGCCCTGTTGAGCCGGGCTGAGAAATTCTCTTTTCTGGGCAATCTGTCGGCGAGACTGGCACATGAGATCAAAAACCCCATGACCGCCATAGAAACCTTTCTGCAGATGCTGCCTCAAAAATACGACGATGAAGAATTCAGGAAAGATTTCCATAAGATTGCCCTGGAGGAGACAAAAAGAGTAAATGGCCTGATCACGGAACTCCTGGATTTGGTCAAGAAAAGGGAAACCCATTTTCAGTTCAATGACCTCCACGACCTCATTGACAAGATGATCCTTCTTGTCTCTCCCCAGAGCAATGCCAAAAAGATAGAAGTGGTCCGCAGATATAGCCCCGACATCGGCCAGGTGTGGTTGGATCCCGAAAAGATGAAAGAGGTAATTTTAAACCTCCTCTCAAATGCATTAGAGTTTACTTTAGAGGGGGGAAAGATAGAAATTACAACAAGAATCTGCAAAGAAATAGAAAAATCGAGGAATATCTGTATCGAGATCACGGATAATGGGGATGGAATTCCCGAATCCATGATGGAAACAATATTTGATCCCTATTTCACCACCAAGCATAAAAGCAGTATTCATAAAGGCACCGGTCTCGGTCTGTTCATCGCCCACAGGAATATGCTGGATCACGGCGGATCAATTGAGGCAAAAAGTAGGGTTAACGAGGGGACCACCTTTTATCTGACATTACCTTCGGAGCCGTTCCAAAGGCCTCCCGTTTCGCAGAAAAGGAAAAACCATGCGAATCGATAAGATCAATATTTTTAAGATAGTATTGCCCTTTAAAGGCGACTTCTCCATTTCTCTAAGAAAGGGGGTCACCTCCAGAATCATAATCGTGGAGGCCATTGGGAACAAGAATGAAATGTCGGGATATGGTGAAGGCATACCGATAGAAACCGCCACCGGAGAAACCCCTGAGAGCACGATTACCAGCATCCGCAGGTTCATAAATGAAAACCGTTTCCCCTGGGACCTGGATGATATCTCGCAGGTATGGAACTTTGTGGACGCCTTTCCCAGCGGCAAAAAGAACAATGCAGCCATCTGCGCCATTGAACTGGCCCTCCTGGACTTTTTGGGCAAACATCAGCACACGGCTGTCATTGACTATTTTCCCAAAAGTTACCGTGCCGACAAGATTCACTATGGTGCACCGGTTACCCTTGGCGACATGGAACGGAACATTGAGATCTGCAAATGGATAAAGAAGATTGGGATCAACCATATCCGAATCAAGATGGGCAAGGATTTTGAGCAGAATAAGAATGCCCTGGAAGCAACGAGACGGATCCTTGGCAGCGGCTGTGAACTGAGGATAGATCCTAACGGAGTCTGGAACCGCGATCTTGCATTCAAGCACCTCCCGGTTATTGAAACGTGCAAAGTGAATATAGTGGAAGAACCGATGATGAGAGATGAGCCGGGCTTTCCGGAATTTGTCCGATTGTTGCGATCAAAGGACATCATTTTAATGGCATGTGAGTCAGCACCCACCCTGGAAGATGTGAAAAGGATTGCGGCAGAAGGGTATTACCAAATGATAAATGTGAAACTCTGCAGGAGCGGGGGGTTCCGGAGATCGCTCGCCATGATTGATGAAATCCGTAAGGGGGGGCTCTCCTTTCAAATAGGATGTACATTGGGAGAATCGGGAATCCTTTCTGCTGCGGGCAGGACTCTGTGCCTCCTGTGCGGGGATGCCTTGACACTGCCCGCCGAGTGCGCGACGATCTTGAGCCGGTCGGCCTCGGCCAGCACCTGTTCGTCGAGGGTGACGATGCCCCAGGAGGTGATGAGGGCGTCGACGCCGGGCAGGCGCTCGGCGATCTCCTCGGCCGTCCAGTTGCGGCCCGAGTCGTTCATCACGACGTCGGCGAA
>JAWOIH010000199.1:0-2825 GCA_046484725.1 Candidatus Desulfacyla sp.
TCGGGAAAAAGCAGCCTTTTCCCGTTCATAAACCGGAAGTCGAGAAGTGCAACGCCGAATCCGCAAAAAGCCGTTTTATTAAATGAAAATAAGGTGTTAAGATTTATATAGGCGTATAGAATTCAAGAAACAGTCATTGGCGAGGAGCAGCTAAGCAAGGGGCCGGCAACATTATGGGAAGGGGTGTTAAAATACCTGTCGCCTGTCATATTATATTACACTTATGTAAAAAGATATTACACATTTCCATCCGTCATGCCGCCTTGATAGCTCCAGGGCCGATCGGTGAGGGTCAGGAGGATGAAAAGATCAGGGGTTCCGCTCAGACCTCTCCAGTTTTAGAGAGACGAGGTTATGGCTGTCGGGGCATTGCAGCTCAATCGCATCGCCCTCCCACCACGGCAGATTCCCTCCGAATTGAAAGGTGGAAAGACTGGGAAAGATATCATGATAGAAAAACCCACATAAACCGCCCGGATTATGACAACTGATCTCAAATGTATCCCCAACCTGATGGCCCGCGTCGCACTGACCTCGCACGCCGGTAATGGTTCCCACCACCTTTTTACCGATTCCAGGATCTCTTGCCATTTTTATGCCCTCCTCCTTGCTGGTGCCACAGGACCGTTTATGATACGCTCTGATCGTCTATAACACATGGATTGAATCAATTTCAAGATCTCAAGGTTCTGATGAATAATCCGGTTCCGCCGTTGTTCAGGTTGCACGCATCTTGTTTTGTGCTATAATGAGCGAGTCAGGGCGCAAAGCGAGGGCTCAAGGCAGTGGGCCGGCCGCAAACCCTGAACGATGGGTGCTTCCCTTCCGACCGGTAGACCGGTGCGGCGCGGATGAGCGGTGGATAAGCGGCTTATTTAGGTGTATTCCTCATGACGACATTTGACTGCAAGATGTGCGGGGACTGTTGCTACGGCGAAGGGGGCATCTTTCTTGATGAAAATGAGAAAGAGAGGATCTCCCGGTTCCTTTGCATCCGTACGCCGGACTTCCTGGCCCGGTTCTGTGAAGAGAGAAACGGCCGCACATATTTGACAACCGGGGAAGACAATTTCTGTATCTTTTACGAAAAAGGGAAAGGATGCCGGATCCATCCGGTCAAACCGGCCCGATGCGCCTTGTGGCCCTACTACCCGGCAAATGTGAAAGACAGGGAAACGTGGGAGACGGCAAAACTGGCCTGCCGGGGAATTGATCGGGAGTGTTCGTTTGAGGAGTTTGTCAGGGAATCCCAGACCGCGATGCAGGACAAAGATACGGCCCGGCCAAATAAATCATGAATTTTTTGAAACAGTTAATAGATATCATCTATCCGCCGAGATGCGCTGTCTGCGGCCGGTTTCTCTGGAAGGGGCCTTTTGCAAGAGAGACCCCTTCAGGATTCTTTTGCCCGGACTGTACGGCCGATTTCCATTCCGTGGCTCCGCCCCTGTGTCCCGTATGCGGTCAGCCCTTTTCTTCAGAGGTACTGGAGGACCATCTCTGTGAGGACTGCCTGAGAAACAGGCCGTGTTACGAGGCGGCCTGGGCCCCATACCGTTACGAAGGGGCCATTTTAAAGGGGATCCATCGTCTCAAATACGGTTCGAAAAGCTTCCTGGCCGACGCCTTGGGCCCCCTCCTCGCCCGGTTTGCGGAAGAGCGGCTTGACCGATCCGGGCGTGTTCTAATCATGCCCGTTCCACTGCATCCCAAAAGGCTTCGGGAAAGGGGATTCAATCAGAGTCTCCTCCTGGCAAGACACGTGTCCCGGGCCCTTCACATCGATCTGGACTTTCTATCTCTGAGGAGGGTAAGATACACGCTGCCCCAGACCCGCCTCGCAAAAAAAGAGAGGCTGCAAAATGTCCGAGGGGCCTTTGAACTGAGAGATCAGAACGCCGTCAGAGGGAAGGCCGTCCTCCTGGTGGATGACGTGGTCACCACGGGGAACACCCTCAACGAATGCGCACGGATACTCAAGAAGGGGGGCGCAGAAAAGGTCTTCTGTCTGAGTCTGGCACGGACAGGGAGGTAGACAGGGGTCGGGCGCCGGCGGTCAAAGGTAAGAGGGCAGGGTTCTGAGGATGCAACCGGGGTTTCCCCTTAGCGGGATTCAGGTTTCGGTCTTGAGGCGGTTATGAACCCACGACAATTCTTAACGTCAAAACCTGATTTCCGGTTTCAAATGTTACGTTTCGCGTTTAACTGGGATGGTGCTATATGTACCTTAGCAAGATAAAGACCCTTGCCGCGGCAAAAGACGAATGCTCCCGCATGAAGGCGTCGGGAAAGCAAATCGTATTCACCAACGGCTGCTTTGACATCCTCCATCCCGGCCATATACGCTATCTCTCTGCGGCCAGAGAGTTGGGCGACGTCCTGGTAGTTGCGATCAACAGCGATGCCTCTGTGCGCATCATCAAGGGGCCGAAGCGGCCGATATTTGAACAGCAGGCAAGGGCCGAGCTGGTGGCGGGCCTGGAGTGCGTGGATCTGGTCCTTATTTTTGACGAAGACAATCCGCTCCGGGTAATCCAGAACCTGCTGCCCGACATCCTTGTCAAGGGAGGCGATTGGGCCGAGGATGAGATTATTGGCGCCGATGCGGTAAAAAAGGGAGGGGGCGAGGTAAAACGCATCCCCTTTGTGACCGGATTTTCCACCACCGATATCATTAAGAGGGTCGTGGAAAGATATGCCTGAAAAATCCCCCCGAATCTTCAAATCCATACTTGCCAGACCGCTTTGATTCTGGTATGAATAGAAATCAAGCCGCCTCGCGCCCATAGCTCAGTTGGATAGAGTGACGGACTACGAATCCGTAG
>JAWOIH010000253.1:0-7952 GCA_046484725.1 Candidatus Desulfacyla sp.
CCCCGATGAAGACCCACGATGCGGTAATCGTCACTTTATCGTTGAAAAACCTGGTGATGGGAAGCCTGATAAGCCGGGGTGTAGCAAATCTGGATAGGCTGTCGCACAGGCTGAGCCACTGGGTTCGGCCAAAGGATGCTCTCTATCCCCGAGGCATGGGCTGGGTAGTAAAATATATTCTGCGAAGCGACAAGGTAACCATGCATCAAACCTACCCCATTTTGAATTACAATCTCTTTCTCATCGCCAGAAGTTTTCCCCCTCACCTGGCAATCCTGGACGGTTTCACCGCCATGGAAGGGCCGGGGCCCACACAGGGAAAACCAGTGGATCTCCGTCTCGCCGTGGCTTCAACTGACTTCATAGCCGCTGATAGCATTGGCACTCGCATTATGGGTTTCGATCCCCTGGAAGTAGGCTATCTCCACCACGCCATAGCAGGCGGCTTGGGTGAGGGCTCATTGGATCGAATAAAAATCCTGGGTGAGCGGCTGGAAGATTGCATTCACCCATTCGAGCCTCATCCCAACTACCGACGCCAGCTGGACTGGAAACTCCCCCGGATAGAGGAACTGCGTGCTTCACTGGTGACATAGCTTCGACTTTTGTTGCTCAATGGATTTCAACTGTCAGAGATTGGGAAAACCCTGAAAAGAGATAGGGATCCTCTGGTCGGCTTTAGATGTTCATCTTGAAATAAAACCTTAATGGAGTTTCTCACTTGATTGAAATCGACGGCAGCCAGAAGAGCGGAAGCGGAACCATACTGCGCTTGGCCATAGCCTTAGCCACTATCCAGGGACAGCCACTGCACATTACGAACATCAGGCAGAATAGACCAAAAGCAGGCTTGAAGCCCCAACACCTGGAAGCTGTATTGACGGCGGCGAAGCTGTGTCGAGCCGAAACCAAGGGGGCTGTATTGGGAAGCAGGGAGTTGTGGTTTACGCCCCATGCGGTTCGTGGCGGCGAGTTTACAGCTGAAATCGGGACTGCCGGCAGCATACCGATGCTTATCATGACCGTGTTGCCAATTTGCCTGTGCAGTAAAAAGTCTATTCGTCTTCAGATTAGGCAGGGGGGAACCGACGCCAAGTATGCGCCTACCCTAAACTATCTGCGGAACGTGCTTTTTCCAGTTCTGGGAAAGATGGGTGCCGATATCCAGCTGATCGTTAAGCGTTATGGTTACTATCCGAAAGGAAATGGTGAAGTCATCTTACATGTTAAGCCCACCGGCGGCCTTAAACCTTATCGTTTGGACAATTTTGGAGAAGTGAAAGAGATAAAAGGAGTTTCGGTTTGCACTTTCTTGGCCAACAGGCAGGTGTCTGAGAGGCAGGCGAAAGCGGCTTCGGAAAATCTGCAGAAAAGGGGTTACTACAGCGAGATCCAAGTCATCAACGACAAGTCCAACCCCGTGCAGAAGGGCAGCAGCATCGTCCTTTGGGCAGAAACAGACATGGGCGCCATCGTGGGCTCTGATGCTATTGGCGAGTTAGGGAAGCCAGCAGAGAAAGTCGGCGTTGAAGCAGCTGAGAGACTTGCGGCTGAACTAAATGCAAAAGCCACGGCAGATGTTCACTTATCCGACATGCTTATTCCATACTTCGCCTTAGTAAAAGGCTCTTCCGCCTTCAAAACCCGCACAATAACCGACCACGTGGAATCCAACCTGTGGCTCGCAGAAACGATAACCAGCGCCCGCTTTAACGTTAGGCGAACTGGCGATTTGTACAGAGTCGAAAAGCAGGCTGAAAGTTAAATGCCGAGCGCGTGTTGTCTCAACGTGACAAAAAACCGTCCTCCCTGGTCAGGGTAGGATTTGGAAAGCCGACCGCGTTACGACGCTAAAAAATGGATAAGCGGTGGGGATGGCCATTGGCAGATCCGCTAAAACCATTCTCCGAAAACTTCGACGCGCTTGGCAAGAATACGCTTTTGCCAGAATCTGGGAAAATAAAAACAGGCCAATCTGGGCTGCTCATGAATTAGTTCTGCCGAGTCGTTCCTGTTAAATGTAAATGTAGTGCCCCTATTTGACGCCTTATCTTATTGATATCCAGATGAAATTTAGGATAGCTTTAAGCAAAATCTTATGATGATCACCTTTTTCGTGCAATTTCACTCAGAATCTGGCGATACAACCTGTAATTGATGAACGGAATGTTGCTGCGTGGCCTGTCGTCAAGGCAGGGAAGGTAATGACCGCTCTCAAGCAGTTCTGGCACCGTCTTTTCAATCCCCTTTCGCACGGCAGCCTCATCCCGGGCCAATGCCGTGGCGTCAATCCCGCCGATCAGGGCGATGTCCGATCCAAACTGACGACGGAGTCTGGGGTACGTCATTCCTGCGCTTCGAATATTGCTGATCCAGAGTCCGTTGATGCCAGCGTCGATAAGGGATGGCAGAAGCGGGGTCAAATCGCCTCCCGTGGTGCAGAGAATGCGAAGCGGAATGCGATACGCCTTCAAGAGATCAATCACCTTTTTGTAGCCCGGTATGGCAAACCGCTCGAACATGCGGGGAGAAATCACCGGCCCCATGTTATATGCAATCGGTTCATACATGGAGGCATAGTCTACTGAGACCTTAGAGAGCACCTTTTCAAGGCAGACACAGTAGAAATCGGTGGTCCTATCCACAAGGTCCTCGACCATCTGAGGCCTCTCAACCAGCGCGACGCAGGCAGCCACCAGAGAATCCCAGTCCCCCACACCCAACATCTGCAAGAGACCGCCTCCCGAGGCATCCACGTAGAGGACGCGACCTTCCTGATGGAGACGTCCGGCCTGTTCCACAAAGTCCTTTGCATAACGGGACAGCTGATCAGGATGGTAGTGTCTTTCGAAGGAAGTGGGGTCGTAAAGAAGATCTGCGGCTTTTTGAAAAAAGGGGTAACTCCGGAGCATCAGTCCGACTGAATGGTGTGTCTCCAGATAGAAATACTCCGCGACGGACTCGCGTCGAGGCAATCCCTCCTTGTGCCATCGCCTCTGCGTGTCTTCGTCGGGATCGAGATCGAAAAACGGGAACCGGTCAGAGCCATCGCCTAACAGCGTTCCCAAGAATCTTTTTCTTTGGTTTATACTACTCATTATTATTAGCGGTTATTGTCGCTTTGGTTGCAGCAGCATTACGATTCTCGCTGGTTCCAAACAGGTTACGCCTCCACCTTTATCAACTCACCCAGGTTACAAACTCCTCCAATCCCGCTCTTTTCCTTTCGAAATTATTGACCGGCGAGTTCCAGTCAGGGTATCCCATAGCCGTTCCGATAACAACAACGCGGTCCTCAGGAATCGGCAAGATTTCCCTTAAAAGCTTTGGATATCGCACGGATGCTGCCAGCATGCAGGTTCCAAGTCCTTTCGCATGGGCAAGGAGACAGATAGTCTGCATTATAAGCCCGACATCCAGCATTGCATATTCAACTTTGAGGCTTTTGCCAAGGCAGACCAAAATCATGCACGGAGCACCAAAAAGGTTAAACATGTCCCCATAATATTGATTACGGGCATCGGCATCTTCCCTCGCGATAGAAAGAGAGGTCAAGACACTTTTTCCCACGTCAGCATATCTTTTTTTCAGAATCTCCGGCCATGCTTCCGGCCCCGTAAACTCAGGCATTGTAATTTCGGAGGTATGGGGCTCCCCGCCCAAGCACTTCTGACGATTCATCCTTTTGAATCTCTCCAAGACCTCTCCAGTAACCACATAAAGCTCCCAAGGTTGGGTATTCCCCCATGAGGGGGACCAACGGGCCTCTTCCAAAATCTGGTGGATAATTTCCTCCGGCACCGGATCCGGTTTGAACATGCGTATACTTCTTCTTTCTCTCACTGTAGTCTCAATATCCATAAGTCAACCTCCCAAAAAAATTACCTTCAACGTGCAAGGGATACCCAAACGGCAGGCACTGTTGTCTTCGCACGGGCGATCCTCTGCAAAAAACACGGACCGGTTTTTAGTGAGTCGTGTGCCTTCCTGACTCTAAATATACTTTTATACCATATAGGCTAATTTCTCACAAATTTCAACAAGATTGATAAGCCAACCGTTGGTAGATATTCGTTGCAGTGGTGCATAATCCATAATCAAACGCTAACCCGAAATTGAGGGGAGGTGACGCCCCGGAGCAGGACCAGACCGCCGTAACGCTTCAGGTAACTCTTGTAGGATTCATCCGCACAGCGCTCCTCCAACCTTATGCCAAGGAGGTCCTCCCTACAACCTCAACAAATCTATACAAAAACCTCTGCCGCGTGGCGTCTTGGGGTGGGAATTTTGGCCTTCCGGCATCTGTCTCACGGCTTGACATTCAAATTCTGCGGCGTCAGTAATCTCTGTGCCCTTTAGGTCGCTGGCTCAGTGTGGTCGTGCCGGCATGTGATGAGATAATGAGAATTGCTGGGAGCCGATTGACAAGATACGATAAGTTATGATAAGAATATACCATGAATACCTTTCAGATGCCGCCATTCAAGAAATATGTGAAGAAGCTTCCACGGCACCTTCAGCAGGTGGTTCTGGATGCGGTGGAAGGTGTATTAGCGAATACGGAAATAGGAGAATGCAAGAAAGGCGACTGGAGGGCATTCATGTGTACAAATTCAGCATGGGCCGGCAACTGACTTTGATGGCATATCGAGTTGAAAACGACTCTCTTGTACTGTATCTGGCAGGCCCGCATGAGAATTTCTACAGGGACCTCAAGAAATATATGAAAGAGGCCAGGAGGTAAATATGCAGACAGCAGAAGAAGTGATCCAGTCCATCTATCTTCTCCCGGAGGAAGAAAAGGAAAAACTGGCTTATCACCTGATCCACTATGGAATCACGGGCGCTCCTCCCGATTCCCCTGAAATTCTGGACCTGAAACAGTGGCAAGACGCCATTGCAAGAAAACCATTTAATCTAAATCAGGCTTCAGAATATCTCGGCATCTCAGCGGTAACCCTGAGGAGATGGGTCAAGAGTGGCCGTTTAACCGCCTGCAGGGCCGGCCGTGCCTATACCTTTGATGTGTTGGACCTCAAGAAATTCAAGAAACAGCACCTGACCTCAACAGTCAGTGATTCATAGTCTCATCCCTGTCTTGCACGCTGTCCTTTCTGCCTTTCCCCGGGATACAGACACATCACGTTTACACTTGCAGGTGCGGGTGGCGCGCCCCCGGTATTGCCGTTGCCGTTATAGGTCCTGGAAAGGCTTATCGCGTTGTTGCGGGGACTGGATGCCGGGGGTCTGGACGTGTTTGATGATATTTTGCCGAGGCTGGTGGAGTGGAAATCAGGCAACTAAAAGGACCTTGCGGTATTAGCAATTATGAAAGGGAGTTGACACGTCTTACGACAACAGTTAAACTTAAGTTGAACTTAGAGCGCAACATCCATGGAGGCTTGACATGAAACAGACCATCAGCGCAAAAGAACTCCGGGCTTCCCTGCCTGAGATTGTTCGGAGCGTCCGCCGCGGCGAACAATTCACCGTGTTATACAGGAGCCAACCTGCCTTCAGGATTGTTCCGGTTGATGAAAAGGACCGCATTTTTTGTCCGCTTGAACAGGATCCCCTGTATCATGCCAAAGCCCTCGGAGAATCCTCCGACGGCCTGAGCGCTGCCGATCACGATGCCGTCCTGTACGGGGAGCGTTGAGGATGAAACGCCTGTTTCTGGATACTGCCGGCTGCATGGCCATGGCAGATGCCAAAGATCCGCTTCATCTTGCCTCCGTCCGAGCGCGAGACCGTTGGCTGGAGGAAGAGGGCATTTTGACCATCTCCAACTATGTCGTTGATGAGACGCTTACCCTTATTCGAATTCGGCTCGGGATGGACGCCGCTGAGATATGGTGGGAGATGATATCCCAGAGCCCAAGGTGCACCATCGAGTGGGTTACACAAGATAGAGCGGAAAAGGCCCTGGGATGGTTCTTCAAATGGCGGGATCAATCATTTTCGTTTACCGATTGCACCAGTTTCGTGCTCATGAAAGAGCTGGCCATCAAGATGGCCCTCACCGCAGATCATCATTTCATAACAGCGGGCTTTGAAGTACTGCCGTACCGTGGGTAGGCATGGGGAGGTTGCAGAGGCATGTGTGATAACAGACTGCTCGGGCAGCCTTGACATGGGTAGCATTTTGGCATAAAATTCCAATAAATACCAAATTATGGGACCCACGGAGGCATGTATGGATACGCAAACGTTTAACGTTCAAGAAGCCAGCGCAAATCTGCCCAGCCTGCTACAGGCGGTCATATCGGGAAAAGACGTCATCATCGCCGACAAGGGGAAACCTTTGGTGCGCCTTTCTCGTGTGGAGGGGAGTCGGCCGAAAATTCATTTTGGCGTACTCAAGGGGAAGATAAGGGTATCGGATGATTTCGACGCTCCCCTTCCGGACAGTATCCTCAGCGAATTTGAGTGAAACATATGCGGCTCCTGATCGATACGCAGATTTTCATTTGGGCCGTTTTAGACAGCCCGAAACTTGGCCCTGAAGCGCGACGGGCGATGCTGGATGCGAATGAGGTCATTGTGTCCGCTGCCTCCATCTGGGAGATCGCGATAAAGGCAAAGATCGGGAAAATTCAAGGAGATCCTGCTGTATTTGTGGAGGCTATAGGCTCAAGTGGCTTCCGAGAACTCGAGATCTCTGCCAGACATGCTGCAAGAGTCCATAAACTTCCGCTTTATCATCGGGACCCGTTTGACCGACTATTGATCGCGCAAGCCATTGTCGAACCCATGCGGCTATTGACAGTTGATTCAGTCCTGGGTCAATACTCTGAATTGGTAATGACGGTTGCCCCTGGCAAAATGATCGTACGCCCTTGATCATTGGCACCTCAACACAAAAAGAACCCATTTAGGCATGATTGCAGCTTATCATCCTTATCGTTTTTTCACGAGGTACTCGACGAAAAGTCAACGAAACTCCATATGACTTGGCGTCTTGGTTTACCCCGCTTGCCTTGTGAAATCGGATTTTTTTGCATCTGTTTCACCGGGTAGCTCAGGAAGAGGGTACTGGGGCGCGGGATGATCCCAGGCCTTTGGACTCCGGAATGCATGATCTCAATAATTCGGGGTAGGTGCGGCTTCAGCCGCACAAGGACCGGGGCTCGTGCGCGTGAAGGCGCACCTACAGGAATGGATTTATGGTCCACTTGTTTGATCTGTGCGAAGCCATCCCCCGTGTTTATTGAGATGTTACTCCGGAATCAAGGCACAATCCTCAGATTCTGGAACGTCAGCGACCCCTGCGGGGCCTTGGGCGCACCGTGCAATGTCGTTGTGCCTCCGTTCGGATTATTGAAGGTCTTATCCCAGCCGCCCTGGAGTGTCAGAGCCTTGTCAACGCTCAGACTGAAGTTCCCGTCGTGTTCCTCAGCCGCAATCTTTATGAGCGTTCCGGTGCCCGCTGCTTCCACCGCCTCCCGCACGGTCCTGTGGCATTGCGTCTTGCCGCCGCATTCCCCGTCGCTGCATACATAATGGGTTGAGCCAAATGACCATTGGGCGTACAGCGTGACGTTGGCGCCTGGCATATTGAATGAGTCTCCGGGGGCATACTGGGCCCCACTCCCGTTCGAAGCGGTGTTCCAGTTGTTGAAGCTATTGCCGGTCTTGACGAGACCCCCTGCATTTCCAAGAACCGTCACCTGGTCCCCCTGCTGGTAGGCGTTGCCGTCAACCGGCGGTGTGCCCCCGGTACTCCCGTTGCCGTTGTAGGTGACAGTGTAGGTGAGGGCAAAGTTAGCGGTCACGCTCTTCTCCCCGTCCATGATCAGATTGGCCGGATTGTTCGTACCGGCCAGGTCCCCATGTTTCTTGAACTTTTTGCCTTGGTCGATGAGGACGGACGAAAAAGAGTGAAAACAGGCAAAGTAGGCATCTCTTACCGCGTTTTGATACCTCCCGGCGGTATGATTGTCCCAGGCAGA